>NZ_BJCE01000167.1:0-11925 GCF_005402885.1 Sphaerospermopsis reniformis | reverse complement strand
ATACCCCCGATGGCGGGAAGCGTCCTTCCTCTTACCTCATTCTGGGAGTAGTAAATGCCCTAGAACCTAAATTAGCCCAGTTGATGTTTCCTTTTGCCAAATTAAATCCTGATGCTGATACTCTAATTGACGTGCTAGGGCTGCATTTTGATGCAGATATTGTCCTTGGTAATCGGTTGAGTCCTACCCAAGAAGCAAAAATGTATTCTCATGCTTCCCAAGAGGTTACAGAAAACATTTCTGAAGATCAACCATCAGCAGTCGATGATTTCAGCGTTGTTGAGGAAAAAAACTCTGTTCAAGAGTTCACAATGGATGTCAGGGAACATCAATGGCAAGAGGAAGATTCACTGGCAAGTAAAGATGCGTTTGATTCAATTTCTTTATCTGAAGAAAACATCACAGATGAGTTTAAATCAGCACCTGATTTAGAAACAGAAAAAGACTTTAGCGGGATGTCTTTTGAGACTGTCAATTTAACAGCAGATAACGAACATCAAGCTATAGATGATTTCAATCTATCCGATGAAAATGGATTGGATGATTTAAATCAACCAGATGAAAGTGAATTTCGTGATGTGATTTCTGATGTTTGGGGAGATGATTCATCTCTTCTGGAAGAGGGTGAAGAAAATAATAACCTTTTAGGTGAAGAATTACCTTCTGAGGTTTTTGATGAGTCAGAAATGGCTCGTCTCTTCCCCAACAATATAAATCAGTGAATAGGGGACTGGGGACTGGGGAAGAAAATTTTAGATTTTAGATTTTAGATTGGAGATAACAAAAACAATCCAAAATCCAAAATCTAAAATAAAAAACTCCTGTCACCTGACTCCTGACTTGTAAGCATTAAAAATTAAGGGGAGAAGATTACAATGACTATCGCTACAGAAAATACCGCTTTAAATTTTGAATGTGAAACTGGTAATTATCATACTTTTTGTCCTATTAGTTGTGTGGCTTGGTTATATCAAAAAATTGAAGATAGTTTCTTTTTAGTTATTGGTACAAAAACCTGCGGTTATTTTCTACAAAATGCGATGGGGGTGATGATTTTTGCTGAACCCCGTTATGCAATGGCTGAGTTAGAAGAAGGTGATATTTCGGCTCAGTTAAATGATTATCAAGAATTGAAAAGATTGTGTGAGCAAATTAAACGCGATCGCAATCCTAGTGTTATCGTTTGGATTGGTACTTGTACCACGGAAATTATTAAAATGGACTTGGAAGGTTTAGCCCCCAAGTTAGAAGCGGAAATTGGTATTCCTATTGTTGTCGCTCGTGCTAATGGTTTAGATTATGCTTTTACTCAGGGAGAAGATACGGTTTTAGCTGCAATGGCTAACCGTTGTCCTGATAAAGCACCAGTTTCAGAAACAGAAAAAAATGAACGAAATGCAATTCAAAAGTTATTACATTTCGGGAAGAAAAAGGAAGATGTTGTACAAGAAGAATCAGAATATGTAGATCATCCACCTTTGGTTTTATTTGGTTCTTTACCTGATCCAGTTGTTACCCAATTAACTTTAGAATTAAAGAAACAAGGTGTTAAAGTTTCTGGTTGGCTACCTGCAAAAAGATTTACAGAATTACCTGTGTTAGAAGAAGGTTATTATGTTGCAGGTGTGAATCCTTTTTTAAGTCGCACTGCTACAACTTTAATGAGACGCAGGAAATGTAAATTAATTGGCGCACCTTTTCCCATTGGTCCAGATGGAACTCGCGCATGGGTAGAAAAAATTTGTTCTGTTTTTGGCATTACACCCAAAGGTTTAGATGAAAGAGAAGCGCAGATTTGGGAAAATTTAGAAGATTACGTGCAATTAATTCGCGGTAAGTCTGTGTTTTTCATGGGTGATAATTTGTTAGAAATTTCTTTAGCTCGGTTTTTGGTGCGTTGTGGAATGACTGTTCCAGAAATCGGTATTCCTTACATGGATAAACGCTATCAAGCTGCGGAGTTAGCTTTGTTAGAAAAGACTTGTCAGGAAATGAATGTTCCTTTACCAAGGATAGTTGAAAAGCCGGATAATTACAATCAGGTACAAAGAATTTATGAGTTAAAACCTGATTTGGTAATTACTGGTATGTCTCATGCAAATCCTTTGGAAGCGCGGGGTATTAATACTAAATGGTCTGTGGAGTTTACCTTTGCACAGATTCATGGTTTTGGTAATGCGCGGGATATTTTGGAGTTGGTAACTCGTCCTTTAAGAAGGAATAACAATCTAAAAGATTTGGGTTGGGATAAGTTGGTAAGGGAGGAAGCTAAGGTTTAAAACCTAGATAAGTTTTAAAGTTTGCGTGTTCTTTGGCAATTTTGGGCGGATCTTTTGGGGTTCGTCCTTTTTTTGTTTTCTCACGCAGAGGCGCAGAGGACGCAGTGAGGGATGTTATAATTAGTTTTTATTGATTGTTTTTAGAATAAATATGGATAACTTCGTTATACTTATAATAAGTATTCCAACCAGATACAGGCCAAGGGCAATAATTGCCTATAAGTTCTTGTTTTAAGGAAGTTAATTTTTTTAATTGACAACCTTTATTAAAAACATTTGGAAATAAATCACTCAATAATAGTTGCTCTCTTAATATCCAGCCAGAACTCTCCATTGCCCATTTCATTTTATTGACTAATTTTACTTTTACACTAGGTTCAATAAGGATTAATCTAGCATTATTAGTAGAGGCTTGATATAACTCATTAGCCCATTCTAACCACCAGGAATTTCCTAGATTTTCAAAGGAGTTTTGCAAAATTGAAGACATAAATATCAAATTAAAATAGTTATTATTTAAGTAATTAAACCAATCTCCCAGTCTACCATTAACATTTAAAACTTCTAAATTCGGCAAACTAGGTCTAAACATAGCAAATTGACGCATATAGCTACAAGGTTCAATAGCTGTAATCTGGAAAGACATTTTTTGTCTAAATAAGCCTAGTGCAATGCCGACTGCATCAGTACCACTACCAACATCTAATATTTTTTCAGGAATGGGTACATTTTCTTCTCTAAAATAATGAGATAATACTGCTGTCATTGCTATAATTTTTCTGGGCAAGTATTTAAAAGCATAAGCTATTGGAACACCAGGTAGATCATAATCTGGATCTTGTTTTTTTCTTAATTTGTCTAATTCATCAAAACCTTGTTGTATACATTCTTTCATATTATCAATGTCTACAGATATAGCATCAATGTAGTTATTAATAATATGAAGAGCATATTCGTCAACCGAATCGCACCAATTATTGTAATCTTTATCATCAAATTTTAGTGATCTTTGTCTGATAATTTCTCTTTCTATAAGTTTTTCGTAAAAAGTTAATAATTTTTGATAAATAAAATCATCTTTTTGTCTAACTTGTCCTATAAATTCTATTTTCCCTCTTAATGCTGAAGAAAAGTTAACACGGTTCTTATTTTTTTGGTAACGTATGGCTGAATCGTTAATATAAGCTTGAACATATCCATTTTTGTGCCAATCATGGAGCATGGCTCGAACTTGTCTAATATATTTACGAGAAACATTAGGTTTATTATTAACTGTTAAACCTGTAACTTCTTGCCTCTGATTGTCTCCCTGTATTCTAACTTTATTAAAGTTTATTTGAAATCCATTAGATTTAAATATAGAAATTAAATTATCACTTAAGCTAACATCAGTAATTTTAAGACCTGTGATTTTAGCAATTGATAAAGGAAAGTTCTTTACTATAGTTGAAAATGTGATGTCATCAGCATAACGAGTATAAAAACATTTATTTTGTTTGGCAAGCAGACGTAATTCGCTATCTAACTTAGCACAAACAATATTGGATATAATTGGAGAAGTTGGTGCGCCTTGAGGTAATTTACCCTCGTAGCAGCATATATGTGAAATAGTCGTTGCAATTTGACTAGGTAAATTATAAGGTGGGGACATCATAACCCCTCTGATTCTTTGTTGAGTAATTGTAGGAAAGAAGTCTTTTATATCAAGGTTTAAAACAAATTTTTTGTTACAGTGATTTTTAGCATTAGTTACAATATTCCTGCTGGTAGTAAATCCATGTACAGACTGTTTACGTTCAGGTTCATATACTAATCTCAAAACTTCATTCAGTCTTGCCTGTATTTCACGAATTCCCGAAACTGGTGAATATATTTCCCGTGATTCACCATTTCTCTTGGGAATAGTAAATGAAGTATATTTTTCTTCTAATGGAACTGCAAATAATTCTTGTTTGAACCAAAAATAATCAACTTCTAACAAGTCTGCAAAATCTTGAAAGCTGTTAATTTTCCTAAATGACTCTACTATCTCTGAAGCTTCTCTTAGTAAGTATCGCATAAACAATTTACAATAAATTGATACCAAGTATAATAAATACTCTATTTACTATCTGTAGTATATAAATTTGAATAAAATATTAATAACCTACTAATAGCATTCCAGTATTAACCATTAAACAACACCTTTTTTTGGTGTTTTTGGTGACTTGAATATACTCTGTTGCGGAACAACAACAGAAAATCAATGCTTTAGTAGGTGTATAAACAATAGCAATAAAAGAAACGAGTGTCAATAAGTGTTAAACATTATTTGGCTAATTTTTTTATACGGGCGCATACCCTTCATTACCTTCTAGTAGTGGAAGTTCGTTCCCCAGAATGCTAATCAAAGTGGCTCTCACTTTTTGATACTTAGTCTCAGTCCAATTATCTTCCTTCATTTTCTGGATAGACTCAGGAGAACTACCAGCACTAAAACGAGAGCGGGTAGGTTTGAAAAATTGTGTTACATATTCTGCGGCATTTAACTTTGCTATTCTTTGTCCAAAAATCTCAGGATCTTTGATTGGTAACATGGGACTGATAGAAATCCCAATTGGTACACCCGCTTCTGATACGTGCCGTGCAGCTTTTAATCGTGCTTCTATTGATGGACAATGGGGTTCATATCGTAACCGAATATCTTCTGAGTCGGTTGTAATAGTAAAATTCACCCGAATATGCTGGAATTGTTTTAATAAGTCGATATCTCTGACTACAATAGGGCTACGGGTTTGAATCGTTAAGCGTGGTTGAATTTCAACTAATTCTTCAAGAATACGTCTAGTTAAGCCTACTTTATGTTCAATGGGTTGGTAGGGATCTGTAACACTAGACATATAGATTGTATCCCCTGTTTCTAATCTTCTGTCTTGAGACTTAGCTTTACAGGAACGGTGAAGTAAGTCAATAGCATTTTCCTTAACCTTAACCCAATTTCCCCAATCTTTTTGTTGTTCAATAGTAGGAGCAAAAAAGCGGGCATAGCAGTATTCACAACCAAAACTACATCCACTGTAAGGATTCAGGGTAAATTTATAGGCTCTGATAAATCCACTTGGAGAAGTTAGCAAACTGCTACTATTTATATATTCAATTTTGCTTGACGCTATTTTTGATGGAGTGGTTTGATTGATAAATAATACAGAATTTTTCTTATAATTGACTTCCGAAAATTCTGTTAAAGAAAATAAAGAAAGTTGTTCTCCATCTCCATTTATTTTGTATTTCATACAGGCTGTAAATACGAACATTATAACTAAAAAAATGATTAAAGATAATCCTCTTAAATACTTTCACTACTAACAGCATAATCAGATAAAATAGGCGCGTTTGCACCCACGCACGCTGTCAAATTATCAGCTAATTCATCTAAAGCACTTTCCAATTCTTGATCCCTTAACATCAAACATTCTAAACTTCCTTTATTTTTCCGACTTGCTTCTTGAATAATTAACTGTTGTAAATATTCACTCACTGAATTATAACCACCTTCGGCAATTTGTTGATCAATAAAACTTTTCAGTGATTCAGGTAGAGTAATATTAATATTAGTCATGGTGTTTAATTTAGGTTAAACTAGGTTACTCTTATATTAACATTTTACGGTTATAATAAATTGTCAAAGTTTCACTTTTTCAAAATGTCTGAAATTATCACCCTCCAACTACCAGAAACACTGGCACAAAACGGAATGTGGGTTATATAGCAATATTTACGCACATTTTTATAATCTTGGGATATAAGTTTAATTGTATTTTCAATTTGTGTAAATGCGTGTTCTACATCAGAACCTTTTAACTCTATGTATATTTCCAGATAAGGTTCATTGATAACTAATAACCAATCACATTTAACACCTTGAATATCTAAACAGCCATCTACTTGAATTTTCTCAACTTCTATTAAGTTTTCATTGCTAAAAATTATTTTACTACTTTTCTTTTCTTCTATTAAAATATTTTTATGGGTAATCTTTTCAGAACATTTATCTAAATCCACAAATTTTATTCTCCAAATTCCAGGTCTATTAATTTTTCAAAAACTCTACTAAATTCGTTGGATACATCATCAATAATATTTGTATCAATTAAGTGATTTTCTTCATTAATTAAACTTTCAATCATGCCATTTTTAATAGTGTAAGCAGCAATATCATTAATATCTAACATTTGATTTTCGGGAACTATTTTAAATAATTCTCTGAGTAAATCATTTTGTTCAGGTTTTTCTTTTAATGCTTTAAAGGTATTTCCTGCTTGAATGAGGTTATTAAAAGCTGTTAATATGTAAGGACTGTGAGTAGTAATAATAAATTTATGTTTTCTTTCAGTTGTATTGAAAACTTGACTAATTAAACTAACAATATGTTTTTGTGATGTAGGAAATAAATGTGCTTCAGGTTCTTCAATGATAAAGATGCGATGAGATGAAGTGAAAAAAGGTAAAATTGCTAATATAAGTGCCATAGGTAAAGCCTCTTGTTGTCCAGATGAAGAATGAGACAAGTTTATTTTCCTGTCATCGTCAGTGTATATCCAGTCTTCTCCTTTTTCACGAATATATTTTCCAACAATTATTTTGTTTACTAATTCATCAATATCATCTTTATATTCTAATAAATTGATATCTTTTCTGGCTTGATACAAGTTTTTAGCTCTTTCATAGGCTGAACCAAATTCTTTAAGAAAATAGTCAATGGTAATATTTTCTGATAAAAAAGAAAACACATTACTTTGTAAAACGGCAAAAAATGATCTACCTGCGGGAATAAAAGTTAGTAGATCAAGATTGCTGATATTTTTTCCTGATAGAATGTATTTTGAAAATATCTCATCTATAAATTCTCCTATATTTAATTTGCTAATACTGGAGGAATTATTTTGAGTTTTATCTCTATCATCAATAATTGTTTTTGTATATTCAGAAAGTAATTTTCTACGAATATTAATTAGATATTCTGAATATTCTAAAATTAGAGTATATTTGTTTTTGGTGGATTGTTTGGTATACAAGCGAATATAATAATTTTGAAACTCGTAATTTATGTGATATGTGATATCAAATTGTTGAAAATTCCAAGAATATTCAGGAAATATTTCTTTGAAATTCTTAATAATGCTTTTATCAAATTCACTTTTTTTGCGGCTTTTAAAAATGGAATTTCTATATTCAATTAAGAAGTTTTTAAAAAAATAAACTAATTTGGCAATTACGCTTTTACCACTTGCTTCTTGTCCAATAATAATATTTATATTGGATAAATTAAATTCAATATCATTGATGTTAAGAAAGTTTTTAATTGTTAATTTTTCCATAAGTAAAATTGGAGAATTACTAATACATTTGTATTTTTTAATATATCAATTCGCAATATATAGCGTTTCCCAATCTGGTGAATTACAAAACCATCTGCGTCTATTTGTATTTAATTATTACTACTTGCACATCACTTGAATGGTAATTTTCATATTATACATAATATTTTGCAAATTTAAAATCCGTAAAAATATCATCATTTAATGTATCATCAAATAGTATAAGCAGGTATCATTCTTAATCATGAAAACCTTTTGTGGTAACTAAGTTGGAGGATGTCGCAGGTTGTTTGAAATATGATGGTGAACCTGCAACCCTGGAAGATATGGAAGATGCTATTCGTCAAGGTGTTGAGGAAATGCAGTTTTAACCAGGTAATTCTAAAGGTTGAGAAGGAATAATAAACATTAATTCTGCACCTTCTGGTTTAGTTTCTTTAGATGGTTTTAATTGCAGCCATTCATGAAAACTAATTCCTAGTTTAGATATTGCTTGTATTTCTGTTTGATAAAATTCAAATCGGTTATTAGTTTCAATCATTGATTCCATCACTGCAAATACTTGGGGAAGTCTTGTAAAAACTTCTTTTTCAAATCTACCTGTTAATGGTGTAGGATTTCCTCCAAATAAACCCCAACGGATCTCATTACGATCTACAATAGATGATGGTAAGGAAGACAACCATTCATTATTATTTTGTGCTAACTTAAATATATTCTCACGCAACATATCAAATACAGCATTTTCATCTAAATTAGCGTTAATCCATCGGTAAATTTTGGTTAATCTACATAAATCAATTTGTCCTTTAAATTGAGGGTGTAAATATGCTGCTGGATTAGAAGTAAGCATAATTTCAACATACTGATTAATCAGTAACCTGATAACTTTTGCTCCTTCTTGAAAACGACGAATTGCTGTTTCATGTTCTTCTAGTTCTAAATAACAACGAGCTTCAGCAATATAAGCTAAAGATAATGTTAGGATATATTTATCAATGATTTGGCTTTTTTGGGAAAGTTCATTAATGGTGTAATCTTTATAAATATGTTCTGCTTCTAAAAAACGATTAATAGCTTGTAATGCGCTACTTCTCCGGTTTTCATTTTTAGTCATTGTAAAGGCATTAATCGCTAATTCGATTGCAGCACGGAAGTTAGCATAAAAACTCATGTCAATTTTGCGATTGATTTTATTTAGCAATTCCTCCGCTTGTTTTAGTTGGTTTTCTATCTCATTTAGACGCTGGGATATAACCGCAAAACCCATCACAGAAACACCAAGATTGAGAATACTAGCAGCAGTAGATACTTGCAAAATACTTTGAGAAAATTGTAAATTTTGCCCAATTGAACCGATATGATTTTCAATACCATCTAAACGCTGATTTAGATCAGAAAAGCCTTTAGCTGAAATTGCTGCATTATCAACTGAATTACTGTCTCGCAACCAAGTTACAATTTTCTTACTTGCTACATCACGAATTACACCCCCAACCCGTTCAAAAGTTCCATCTTGTAAGCCTTTAGCAACCCAACTTGCTAATGCAAAGGTAACTTGAATTGGTATCATAATTTTTTCCTACTTGTAAAAACTTCAGCAGCGTTATGTATAACAATAAAATTGTATATTACTTTATATTGCAAAACATAACCATGCTTAGTTAATTATCCTTATAGTGTTGTATTTTGAAAATATAGTGAAATGTTTTTTAACGTTTGCCTGGCGTTTTGGGTAAATACTGCAAAGGAAATAAAAGTCACTGGAGATAGATATCATGTCATTCCCCGCACCCGACCTAGCAAATAACTGGCAGTTTACAGAAATATGGGTTGATCCCACTTCTGTACCACCTTATATTTTAATGTTGCTTGGTGACGATAAAAATAATTTTTGCATTTTAGATCCCACAGAAAATTACAAGATAGTTTTTGCTTGTTCCAGTTATGAAGAAGCGAAAATTTGGCTGCTTGAGGATGAATATGAGCGTGTGGAAGGTCGAGTTTTAGCGGAACAGGTAGCTTAATTTTTTTCTAACTTTACTTTGATGTTTTTCAGGTTAGCTTAGTTATATGTTATTATATCAACCATTGACTTTTTATAATTTACCAAATCTTCCCATACATGAAACGTCTTTACTACGGTGATAATCTCCAAGTTCTCAGAGAAAATATTCCTGATGAATCTATTGATTTAATTTACCTTGATCCGCCTTTTAATTCTAAAGCTAACTATAATATTATCTTTAAAAATGCTACTGGTGAAAAATCAGATGCACAAATTACCGCTTTTGAAGATACCTGGAGTTGGGGAATAGAATCAGAAAGATTTTTAGATGAAATTCAAGATAAAAAAGGTGAATTATATCAATTTTTAGATTTATTAGTAAGAACATTAGGTAAAAATTCATTATCAGCTTATTTGGTAATGATGGCAATCAGATTAATAGAATTACATCGGGTTCTTAAATCTACAGGTAGTTTATATTTACATTGTGATACTACCGCTAGTCATTATTTAAAAATGATTTTAGATTTAATATTTGATGCCAGAAATTATCGGAATCAAATTACTTGGAAACGTACTAGCAGTCATAGTGATGCTAAAAAGTATGCGAGAATTACAGATATTATTTTCTACTATGTCAAATCTAACAAATTTACTTGGAATCCTCAACGGTTGAGTTATTCAGATGAATATATCAAACAATATTATTGTAATATTGATAGCGACGGGAGAAGATTTCAATTTGGTGATTTATCAAATACAAAAACTAGCAAAGGTTATTTCTATAAACTGTTAGATTGTGATCCTCCTGAGAATGGTTGGAGAATGCCAGAATCTCGCGCTCAAGAGTGGCTAAGTCAAGGTAAAATTGCCATACCACCAACAGGAAAAACACCACGTTATAAACGTTATTTAGATGAGGTTCAAGGTAAAGTTATCCCTGATATTTGGGATGATATACCACCTATTAATTCTCAAGCTAAGGAAGCTTTAGGATATCCTACCCAAAAACCTTTAACATTATTAGAAAGAATCATTCAAATTAGTAGTAATGAAAATGATATCATTCTTGATCCATTCTGTGGATGTGGTACAGCTATCCATGCAGCAGAAAATTTAGGCAGAAATTGGATCGGTATTGATATTACCCATTTAGCAATTTCTTTAATAGAAAAACGTTTAAAAGATGCTTTTCCGAGTAAATTTGTTGAAGATGAAAATAAAAATCAAAAGTTAGTACCAGGGATAGAATTTGAAGTAGAAGGTACACCACAAGATTTAGCCGCAGCCATAGATTTATTTAACAGAGACGCTTATCAATTTCAATGGTGGGCGTGTTCTTTGGTGAATGCACAACCTTATAAAGATAAAAAGAAAGGTGCAGATGGGGGAATAGATGGTTTAATCTTTTTTGAAGATGTTATAGATATCAAAAAATCAAATAAAACAGCAGTTAAAAAAATCATTGTGAGTGTGAAAGGTGGGAAAAATATTAACGCATCTATGATTAGAGATTTGCGCGGTACTATGGAAACAAATAAAGCAGAAATTGGATTATTTGTTACCCTCACACCTCCCACCCAACCAATGATTAAAGAAGCTGCATCTTCCGGTTTTTATAAAGCTGGAAATGGTAGAAATTACGCTAAAATTCAGATTTTAACGATTGAGGAATTATTAACAGGAGAAAAACGCCCAGAATTTTTTGATATGAAGCAGGGAGAATTGACATTTAAAAAAGCACAACGCGAAAATCAAGATATAGGAGAACAGGGGGAATTGTTTTAGATGATTTTTATGGAGATATTAACTAACAACAAAAACTAACAACAAAAACTCAGGACTTACGCAAAAGGGAACGAAAGTAGGGGTAATTCATGAATTACCCCTACGCAAGAATAAGGTTTTCAGTCACATCTTGCGTAAGTCCTAAAACTGTATATCTACGCAGGTATATTTATCTAGATACAGCAGATTTCAGATCAATCAAGATCAATCAGTTATAGAATCTAAATTGAAACCTATACAGAAAGAGAGTTTTACTCCTGACTCCTGACTCCTGTTGTATTTAGATAAAGCACGAGGTACATCTGAGGTACATCTTGAGCTTCCTTGTCAGTGGGAAATTTGATTTTTTCTTCAGGATTAAGTTTATTATGTAATAATACCTGTTGACAAAGTGCTAAACCTTGATTCCAAGCGTGTCTGGCTACTCCTGCGTGTTGCGCCAGTAGTAGTCGTTGTTGCTTGTTAACTTTGAGTTGGGTTTTGAATCCTAGTA
>NZ_BJCE01000166.1:0-12091 GCF_005402885.1 Sphaerospermopsis reniformis | reverse complement strand
TGTAATAGGTATTACCGTCATGGCAGACGGTACAATAGTTGGTATTGGCACGAATAATCAACTATATACCAGAAAGACCTTAACCAGTAATTGGGAACATATTGCTAATAGTGGTTCTGTCTTAGGTATTACCGTAATGCCAGACGGTACAATAGTTGGTATAGGCATGAACAATCAACTATATACCAGAAAGACCTTAACCAGTAATTGGGAACATATTGCTAATAGTGGTTCTGTATTGGGGATTGTATGTTATTCAGGTGTAGTATCAGCACCCAAGAGTCAACCAGAAGTTAAACCAGAAACTACACCAGAAGTTAAACCAGAAGTTAAACCAGAACCAACACCAGAACCTGTCGCTGAATCAACACCAGAAGTTAAACCAGAACCAACACCAGAACCTGTCGCTGAATCAACACCGGAAGTTAAACCAGAACCAACACCACAACCTGTCGCTGAATCAACACCGGAAGTTAAACCAGAACCAACACCACAACCGATCGCTGAATCAACACCAGAAGTTAAAGCAGAAACCACGGTTGAAAGTACACCGGAAACTCCAGTTAGTGACTCAGAAGAATTTACCATTACTGCTACTCAAGGTGTCACCATTTCCAAACTATCTTACAAAGGTCAAGTCAAACGTACTCAGTCCGATGAATACATAGAAATTAGCAATTTTGGTAACATTCCTGCTGATATTTCTGGTTGGAAAATTACTTCTGCGGGTAGTGCTAAACAAGTATTCATTTTCCCCCAAGGAACTGTGTTAGAAGGTGGTAAGAGTTTCCGTGTTTACACAAATGAAGTACATCCTGAAACCGGTGGTTTCTCCTTTGGTAGTCGTTCTGCAATTTGGAATGATGCAGGGGATGAAGCAAAATTGTTTGATGCAGCAGGAAACAATGTTTCTACTTTAGCTTATGGTAAAAATACCATTGCAGGTATCAAACAAGAATTAAAAGTTCCTCAACTCAAGTTTGTTGCTACTTATAATGCAGTTAACAAACAAATGTCTTTAGGTGGAAAAGTGACATTTACCGAAGCTGTATCTCTAGCAATTCGCAGTTTCTTAGAAGATGAAAGTGATGCTGAAAGTCCTTTAGGATTAATTCTCAATGATCCTGATAGTTTTGATTTACCAAATGATGTTACCAAAGCAGTCGCTACTGAAGAACTGCGTTCTTATCTCAACGAAAATGGGGTATTAACTTTATATCCTACCGCGAAACGTAGCACCGCAGAAAATGGCGAAACTGTAGATGAAAATTGGATTTTTGAGTTATCACTAGATGCAATGAGTGATGTCATCTTTTGGGCAATTGTACCCCGTTCCGGTGATAAAAAAGTCTATAACTATGGGTTTTTATAGGTAGGTTTTTTATCAATTGATAATTGATAATTGATAATTGATAATTGTTTCATTCAAGGTTTAATGGATGGGTAATTGTCAATTGTTAATTGTTAATTGTCCATTGTTGAAAGGTATTCAGCTTTGAATGTCCAGCACCAGATCCCCGAATTATTTGATAAGTAGGGGATCTGAATTTTTCAAGTTATGAAAGTGTATTGATATCAATTCCTTTAGCTTGCAATTTCGCTAATAAGTCTTGATATTTTTGCTGCTCCTTTTCCAATTGTTGATTTAATTCCAGAGATGTGAGAAACTTTCTTTCATCAGGATAATAAATTTCTAAATTATCTGATGTTAATTCAAAACGTATTCCTAAACGTGGACTTACCCAATTATTCATTTCTTCAATTTCTTCTAACCATTCTTCTTCTCTAATAAGTCCGGTTAATTCAAGGGTTGTTGGATCGTAAATATAATATTCTTCTACTCCATAACGATGATAAAAAAGTAACTTTCTCGCCATTTCTTGACTACGATTTCCGGGAGATAATATTTCAAAAACCACCTGGGGAGCAATATTATTTTCTTCCCATTGTTTATAAGAACCACGTCTACCTTTTGGTCTACCAAAAATCACCATGACATCAGGTGCTTGACGGGTTTTTACACTTCCCTCAACTGGATACCAAAGTAAATCACCTGCTATAAATACATCAGGGTTTGATGCAAATAGTATTTCTAAATTCTCCTTAATTTTAACTATCCATTCATAGTGTTCTGTATTTTCTGCCATCGGTTTTCCATCACTATCAGGGTAGATTATTTCTGATTGGGTTTCTGGTGTAATTTGCTGTACCATATCTATATCTCCATTTTACCAAAGGTAAATAATTGTTTTATTTGACAGTGGTACTCAATCAAGTTATTTATTATTGTACAGGGAATAAATAGGGAATAGAGTTTTAAATAATTTATTGTATGGAGTTCTTACAAAAAAAGAAGTCTGAAATACACAAAACATTATAATAAAAAAACCCTTACCTTCTTCTCTTTGCGTCTTTGCGTCTTTGCGTGAGACATAAAAATGCTATCCTAAAAAATATAATAACCAATAAAAACAAAATGCCAGCGCCTACGATAACCCCAACAACAACAGCTTTTCCATTGACTGCTGTAGTCGGTCAAGAAGCGATTAAAATAGCATTACTGTTAACAGCAGTAGATCCCGGTTTGGGGGGTGTGGTAATTGCTGGTCGTCGAGGTACGGCTAAATCTGTGATGGCGCGTGCCATTCACGCCTTGTTACCACCTATAGAAGTTGTGAAAGATTCCATTAGCAACTGTGATCCAAACCACCCGGAAGAATGGGATGATAAACTGTTAGCGGAACAAAGACAGGAAATAGAAACAGAAGTAAAACCCGTTCCTTTTGTTCAAATACCCTTGGGTGTCACCGAAGATCGACTTTTAGGTTCTGTGGATGTGGAACAGTCGGTAAAACAGGGTGATACAGTTTTTCAACCAGGGTTACTGGCCACCTGTAACAGAGGTGTGTTATATGTGGATGAAATCAATTTATTAGATGATCAAATTAGTAATCAACTGTTAGCGGTATTATCTGAGGGACGCAACCAGATAGAACGGGAAGGTATCAGTTTTCAACATCCCTGTAAACCGTTGTTTATTGCAACTTACAACCCAGAGGAAGGCGCTTTAAGGGAGCATTTACTTGATAGAATTGCGATCGCCCTTTCTGCTGATGGTGTTCTGGGTTTAGATCAAAGAGTGGAAGCAGTGGAACAGGTCATTGCTTACTCCCGTTCTCCCCAAGAATTTTTAAACCAATACAGCGAAGATATAGACGCACTCAAAACCCAAATACTTCTCGCACGGGAATGGTTAAAAGAAGTCAGCATTTCTTTAGAACAAATCACATACCTTGTTAATGAATGTATCCGCGCTGGAGTAGAAGGACATCGCGCCGAATTGTTTGCTGTCAGAGTTGCCAAAGCAGCAGCAGCTTTAGAAGGACGTAATACCGTTAACGCGGAAGACTTGCGACGTGCGGTAGAGTTGGTGATCGTTCCCCGCACTACCATCATTCAAACCCCACCCCCCGATCAACCACCTCCACCACCCCCACCACCCCAAAGTCAAGACGACTCGGAAGAACAACAGGAAGAGGAAGAACAGGAAGACAAAGAAGAACAACAGGAAGAACAGGAACAACAAGAACCCCCAGATATTCCTGAAGAGTTTGTATTTGACCCGGAAGGGGTAATTCTGGATTCTGATGTATTATATTTTGCTCAGATGTCCCAACGGCAAGGTAAATCTGGAAGTCGTAGTTTAATCTTCTCAGAAGACCGAGGACGTTACATCAAGCCGATGTTACCCAAAGGTAAAGTAAAACGCATAGCCGTAGATGCCACATTGCGAGCCGCAGCCCCGTATCAAAAAGCACGTCGCGCCAGACAGCCGAATAAAAAGGTAATTGTTGAACAGGGTGATATGCGGACAAAGCGGTTAGTTAGGAAAGCGGGCGCTTTAGTTGTATTTGTGGTTGATGCTTCTGGTTCAATGGCATTAAACCGGATGCAATCTGCTAAAGGTGCGGTCATGCAACTTTTAACCGAATCCTATCAAAACCGAGATCAAATTGCTTTGATTCCCTTCCGGGGTGAACAAGCGGAAGTGTTGTTACCTCCTACCCGTTCTATTGCGTTAGCAAAAAACAGGTTAGAAAAATTACCTTGTGGTGGTGGTTCACCGTTAGCACATGGGTTAACTCAAGCCGTGAGAATTGGTGTTAATGCTCAAATGGGCGGAGATATCGGTCAGGTTGTGATTGTGGCAATTACTGATGGACGTGGTAATATTCCCTTATCTCGTTCTTTAGGTGAACCCCAAGAACCAGGGGAAAAACCGGATATAAAAGCGGAATTGCTAGATATTGCAGCGAGAATTAGAGCATCTGGGATGCAATTATTGGTAATTGATACGGAGAGTAAATTTGTTTCTACAGGTTTTGCGAAAGAGTTAGCGAAAACTGCGGGAGGTAAATATTACCAGTTACCGAAAGCGACAGATAAGGCGATCGCATCTATGGCTAGAGGAGCGATCGCTGATATAAAATCTAAATAGATTGTCAGAATCATATCAGATCCCCAACTTCTAGCATGAATGATCAATTATGAAGATCATGATCAAAGAAGTCGGGGATCTAGTTTAGGTTAAGCTAATTTGTAGATAAGTCTATTGATTTTTACTACCATTGAAGGAGAATGTAGTCAATGCAACTTCTAGCTCCAACTGAAGAAAAGATGTGGGAAAAAATAGCATCTACAAACTATGTAAAAATGTCTGATCAAGAAATAAATGCAAAATATGAAAAAGGTGAACAACGAATATTAACTGAAATGAACCGGGAAAAGCTACCAGCTTTTGTAGAATCGTTAAAAAAACCCGGTTATATGGATCTTAGACCTTTTTATCAAAGAAGAAATAAATGGAATAAGAAAAAACAGTCTCAACTAATAGAATCTTTTTTGATTAATATTCCTGTACCTCCAATTATTCTGTATGAAAAGAAATATAATGTTTATGAAGTAATGGATGGTCAACAGAGAATTACTGCGCTTAAAGATTTTTATGAAAATCGTCTGCAATTAACAGGTTTAGAACTTTGGCCAGAACTGAATGGACGTACATATAATGAACTTCCTGGAAATATTAAAGCAGGAATTGATCGTCGCTCCATATCATCTATAGTTTTGATTACAGAATCAGCACCTAGTCAAGAAGAAGCTCTATTTTTAAAACAGCTTGCTTTTGAACGCCTGAACACTGGAGGAGAAGACCTCAGTCGTCAAGAAATACGTAATTGTTCATTTTATGGACAGTTTAATCAATTATTGCTAGAGTTAGCAGCTAATCCAATTTTTGCAGCAGCTTGGAATATTCCCATTGATGATGATGAAGAACTTCAGAAAAATAACCTCTACAAAAAGATGGAAGATGCCGAATTAGTTCTGCGTTTTTTTGCATTGCGTAATACTGATAAGTTTAGTAGAGGTATGGAGGGATTTCTCGACTTATATATGATGAAAAGTCTATCATTTTCTGAGCAAGATATCGAATTTCTGAAAGACATTTTTCTCCAAACTATAAATCTAGCTCATCAAATATATGGAGATAACTTATTTAAGCCTTTTGATCCTCAGTCTGATACTTGGATAAATGAAGCACGTAAAGCTTATTATGATGCTGTGATGGTTGGTTTTAGTAGACATTTAGAAGATTCAAATATTTTACTGGAACGTAAGTCAAAGGTAATTGAAAAAACTAAAATTCTGTTTAGAGAAGATACATCAAAGCTGTTTACTGGAGGTGGAAAAACTAAGTCTGATATTCAAGAAAGAATCAGAATATTTAATGATATGTTATCTCAAGTTATAGCAGAGTAAAAAGCAATGTTTGATGAACTGCTCAAGACTGTAAAAGATAATATTTCTACAATTCGTGCCATTATCAAAACGAATGAGAAAATTCGAGACATTGCTTTTGGAGATGTTTCTGTATATCCAGAAGAAACAAAAATAGTCCTCATGGATATGTTTCAAGATATCCCGGAAGCAACTGATTGGCGTGTTTATGATCAATGTGCTGTTGTAACTCGTTTATATGCTATTTATGAAAGTTTTGTTGAAGACTTAATTCAATCTTGGGTGATACTGCTTCCAGATTTATATCCTAATTATTTAGACTTAAATGATGCTATTCGCAAAACCCATCAAAGTGGAGTAGGAAGACTTTTACAAGAAATATTAAGAGAAGATAATAATAGATATAAATTATCTGCACAAAAAGTTATACTTGGATTATTAAATGGAGAAACTGGTGAAAATAAATATGAACTATTACCAGAAGCTTTTCTCTTTCATGAACAAAATTTACGCAAAAACAGTCTGGAGAGATTGTTAGCGAGTGCCGGCATTATTGATAGTTGGAGTTGGGTAGTCAATCATAGAGATATAAAAAATTTTTTAAAGGAAATTAGGGGAAATCAAACTACTTTAGAAAAAGAAATGAATATATTTATTAGTTATCGCAACGACGCTGCACATAGTACAAAGATAGAAGATTGGTTAGGATTTAAACCACTGTTAGAATTATGTGATTTTGTTGAAAGTTTATGTCAAGCACTAACTGAATTAGTCAATTATCAGGTGCTTCAAAGTAAAGAATCAATTGGACAAGTACAAGAAGTTGGTAAAATTACAGAGTGGTTTAAAAAACCTCAAGCTGGTGTTTTCACAGCATATATAGAATGTTCATTATCAGTTGGTAGCACTATTATTTTAGTAGGAGAATCCTACTGTCAAGAAGCTAAAATAGAGAGTATTAAATATAATGATCAGTCAATTACTGATGAGATTAAAACAACCACAGGAATGGAGGTAGGGTTAAAATTTGATGTTGAGGCCAGAAAAGATTTGCGTTTGTATAAATTAACGACTTAAAGCAGATATAAAATCTAAATAGTGGTATCAGATCCCCGACTTCTTTGATCATGATCTTCATAATTGATCATTCATGATAGAAGTCGGGGATCTAGTTTAATGTAAATGAGAGATTTCTCACATATTCCCGAAAAACAGAAGATAATGAAAACATGACCTTATCTTCTTTCAGCTTACTTACTAAATACCGTTGTTGTAAAGATTGTAAACCGTTATTAAAATCAACTGAGGACAAATTTAAGTTTTGTGTTAAACTTTTTTGTGTTAAACTTTGTCTTAATTCTTCTCTGGAAATAGGGTTTTCAAACTTACTCAGTTGTAATACTATTTGTTGTTCTATAGGTGATAAACGGTTAAATGTCTCTTGAAAATGAGACTGGATTTGCTGGGTAATATGTAATGTATTCTCTGCTAAAAATTCAACAACTTCACCATCATAATTTTTGGCAATTAAGACGGTAATAGTTTTTAAAAACATTAAGTTACCTGTATATAATTTGATTAAATCTAACCAACTATCCTGATTTTTTAATCCTGTATTTTGGAGAATATCGGAATGATATAAACCTGAGATTTCTAAAGATTTGATGGGATATAATTCTGGATATAAAGATTCCATTTCTGGACATTGTTCTTGACTAATTAAGATAATATTACTTTGATGTTGGGTTTCTGTAACAAGTTTGAATAAGGGTTGATAATCTTGATATTCTGGTTGATATTTTCCCGCAAGTTCACCAGGTGTAAAGATATTTTGGATATCATCAAGGATGATTAAACATTTTTGTGTAGAGAGAATATTAAATAGTTGTTTGATTTTATCATCTAGATTTTTTTCAGGTTGTTGTTTACAGACTTGCAATAAATCATCAATGAGTAAATTTAGAGATTTGGGATATTTTAAACTTTTCCAAATTATGACTTCAAATTTATCTAAGTTGAAATCTACAAATCTTTTAACTAGAGTAGTTTTACCAATTCCTGATAAACCTAAAATAGAGATTAAAGGGGTGTTTTGATTGAGAATACAATTAGATAAATATTCTAATTCTTTCTCTCTTCCATAAAATCTAATAATTCTCGGTGATAAAGTTAAATCATGGTAAGAAGATTTAGGTATTTCTGTTTCTGGGGAATTTTTATTATTTGATGGATGATTTGAATTTTGACAATTAGAATAAGAATTAATATTATGATTACCAAAGCTAACAATTTTAGAATTTACAACTCTTTCTATAGTCCAAGCAAAATTAGATTTATTAATATTTTCTCCCAACTTATCCGATAATGTTTTAAATAACTTTCTACTTTCATCACCAATATAACCTTCATCATAATTATAAAGTTCAGCAATTTGTTTATAAGTTTTACCCTTAAATAATTCTTCAATAATTCTTTTTTGCAGATCATCTAAATGCTGATCTGTTTCTGTGAAAATTAAATTATCTACAAATTGCAAAATTTCTGTAATAGTCATAAAAACTAGATGTTATAAATTGATATTATCCGCTACGCAGAAAAAGCAAAAACATCAATCTCAATTTTTTTATGAGATTTTTTATTACTATTCAGCAGTGAGCGAATATTTTCCGCAGTTTCACTACTAAAAGTTATTTCTCCACAACGAGAACAAACTTTAGCGGGAATACCCTCAACTAAAATTAGTTTACCGTTAATTTCAAAAGTTTCATTTACTAACTCTTGAGTAAAATTTTCTGAACCACAAATATGACAACTCAACATTATGACCTCCTCTGACAATAATTAATCCATTCTTTTGGATCAGAATCTGCTTATTTACAGGATTGATGCAGTCTGACGCACCTTACCAGATTTTATAAGCCGTTCAAGTATTATAACTTATATTGCTTCCAAACAATCAGGTATTTTCAGGTATTTTTTTAATATTTTTTCATTAAATATCAAATAATATCAGCATTGTTAAACCCATATAAAATAATGGTTTTCCTGCGACTAGACGTAATCCAGAAAAATAATGTATAATAATCATAGAATTAATTATAAAAATATGCAACAATTAATCATTCAAGTTGCTGATAAAGAAAAAGCAGAGATGCTACTAAAAATTATTTCTGCTTTAGATTTTGTCAAATCTGTAGAAGTAGTAGAAGATAACAATAATATAGCTGATAGTGAGCAAGATTTTTTTGATTTAGCCGGAATTTGGGAAAATAGAGATATTAGCACTCAATCCATTCGTCAAGAAGCATGGAGAACAGAAAATAAATGATTTTATGTGATACAAATATTATCATAGAATTTTATAAAAACAATTCTCAAGTTATCTCTGAACTGCGGTTTCAGGGAATTAATCAATTAGCTATTAGTTCTATTACTCAAGCTGAATTATATTATGGTGCTATTAATAATTTGGAGTTGAAAAAAATTAAAACCCATTTACAATTACTCCATATTTTTCCTATTGATGTCATGATATCTACTCAGTTTATTACACTAATGGAAAATTACTCTCTTAGTCATAAATTAAGTATACCTGATGCTTTAATTGCTGCAACAGCATTAGTTAATCAGATTGATTTATATACATTAAATGTTAAAGATTTTCGTTTTATTAAAGGCTTAAATTTACATCAACCTTCTATTAATTAGTTGTAAGATGTGTCAGATATCAAGAATCCGCTTATTTACAGGATTGATGCAGTCTAACGCACCCTACCAGATTTTATAAGCTGTTCAAGTATTATAACTTATATTGATTCCAAAAAATCAGGTATTTTCAGGTATTTTTGTAATATTTCTTAATTATAAATCAAGGAATATCAGGGATTTTCTGAGGTGACAAAAAAGTAACAATCTATAAAAATGATTAATCAAGGTGTATTCAATTACAATGCTTTGAGGAAAACTATGGTTAATCAACTTTATTATGGAGACAACTTAGAAGTTTTAAGAAAGTATATTAAAGATGAATCAGTAGACTTATGTTATATTGATCCTCCTTTTAATTCTAAACGCAATTACAATCAAATTTATAATAATATTGGTTCAGAAGATAAAGCACAAGCACAAGCATTTATTGATACTTGGGAATGGGATGATCACGCTATTAAGGGATTAAGTGAAATCACCAGTAATTATCATGGGTTATTTACTCAACAATGTATAGCTTTAATTACAGGTTTAAGTAATGTTTTAGGAACAGGTAGTTTACTTGCTTATTTAGTGAGTATGACTTTAAGAATAACAGAAATTCATCGAGTTTTAAAACCTACAGGTAGTTTTTATTTACATTGTGATCCGAGTGCTAGTCATTATTTAAAGTTAGTTTTAGATGCTGTTTTTTGTAGTCAAGGAGGAGATTTTTTAAATGAGATAGTTTGGAAAAGAACAACTGCTCATAGTGATGCAAAAAGAAAATTTGGTAAGAATAATGATATTATACTTTTATATACTAAAAATATTGATAATTATACATGGAATCCTCCCTATACTCAATTAAAAGAAGAACGCTTAAAAGATTATTGTTATCAAGATCCAGATGGAAGAAGATGGGCAAGTGGTGATTTATCTGCTAAGGGTTTAGCTGGTGGTGGTTATCAATATGAATATAAAGGAATTAGTGGATATTGGCGTTGTCCTTTACAAAAAATGCAAGAATTAGATCAACAAAATCGCTTACATTTTACATCAAAAAATGGTATTAGAATTAAACGATATTTATATGAAAATAAAGGTCATTTAGTTCAACAAGTTTTTGATGATATTCCTCCTATTTCTTCTCGAGCAAAAGAACGTTTAGGATATCCAATACAAAAACCAGAAGCATTATTAGAAAGAATAATAAAAGCCAGTTCCAACGAAAATGATATCGTATTAGATGCTTACTGTGGATGTGGTACAACCGTTGCAGTGTCTCAAAAATTAGACAGACAATGGATAGGAATAGACATCACTTATCAAAGTATAAGTTTAGTCTTAAAAAGATTAGAAGATAGCTTTGGTAAAGGAGTTTTAGACACCATTAAATTACATGGTATACCCAAAGATATCGAAAGCGCAATAGCATTAGCAAATAAAAAAGACGATCGCACTCGTAAAGAATTTGAAAAATGGGCAATTTTAACCTATACAAATAACCGAGGAATAATTAACACCAAAAAAGGATCAGATCAAGGAGTAGACGGAATTGTTTATTTTTACGGTGATAAAGGAGATCAAGAAAAAATCATCTTACAAGTTAAATCTGGGAAGGTAAAATCAGGAGATATCCGCGATTTATTAGGAACAATGACCTTAGAAAATGCCAGAATTGCCATATTTATCACCTTAGAAGATCCTACCAAAGATATGTTAAAAACTGCCAAGTCTGCTGGTTTTTATCAAAATAAACTCATGCCTCATAGTTGTGATAAAATTCAAATTGTCACAGTGCAAGATATTATTGAAAATAAACAACGATTAACTATGACATTAGCTTATGAAGTTTTAAAAAGTGCAGAAAAACAAAAAGAAGTAAAAGCAAGTCAAATTGAGTTAGATATTTAATAATATCTAGTAGGTTGGGTTGAGGAAACGAAACCCAACACATATATTAACTTTTAATAAATTTTCATCAGTTAACCTATTTCATCAGAACATCATGTAGGGCTTTAGCATTGCTAAACCCCTACAAAAATATCGGTTTTTAAGCTGTTACGCAGCTAAATTCTATAATCATAATATTCTTAGCTCTTGTGGAACAGGCATCTTGCCTGTTAAACTTATACAAATTAAATGCACAACAGCTTATAAATAAATTGCAGATGTAAATAATTCACTATTTTTAATTTATCAATGATGCACGATTTAGTGATACTTTGGAAATGCGTTAGCGGTAACTCCCTGAAGCGATCGCTATACTACCCATAATTTACCCTACCTCCACCAAATCAAATAATTAAAAAATCATAAAAATTCTTATTAATACATCAGTATCAAATACAATTAACCAGCAAATAAAAAACTAAAAAACCTAAACATGAACCAAACAACAGCCAATTATGATCAAGCATGGAAAGGAGCAATAGAAAAATACTTTCCAGAATTTATCAACTTCTTTTATCCCCAAATTTATCAACAAATAGACTGGAGTAAAACACCAATTTCCCTAGACAAAGAACTAGAACAAATTACAGCTACCTCTAACACAGAAAAACGCTATGCTGATAAATTATATCAAGTGTGGTTACTAGAT
>NZ_BJCE01000165.1:0-12178 GCF_005402885.1 Sphaerospermopsis reniformis | reverse complement strand
GTGTCTGGAGATCGGACGTGTGTTCTTCGAGTCTTGGGAATGGTGCATGGGGACTAGGGACTGGTGACTGGTTACTGGTGACTGGGGACTGGTGACTGGGGAATGGTGACTGGGGACTGGTGACTGGGGACTGGTGACTGGTGACTGGTGACTGGTGACTGGGGACTGGGGACTGGGGACTGGTGACTGGTGACTGGTGACTGGGTAAGAATTTTCCCAATCACCAATTACCAATTACCAATTACCAATTACCAATTATCAATTACCAATTACCAATTACCAATTACCAAACCTAAACTAAAAATTTTTTTAATTATGCGTCAGATGGTAAAATCATGCTATACTCATAGATGTGTGTTTGTCCAAATGCTAAAAATAGGTTGCTCAAGCTACAATCATAACAGAGAGTTAAGCTTAAAGCCTACTTAAACAGAAGACAAATCTAACACAACAAGCGCCTTTGGCCGATTGGGGAGGCAACGAACTCATAATTCGTCTTCAGGCTGGTTCGATTCCAGCAGGGCGCATTTAATTAAAACCTATACATAATAAGCTTTTTGGATTTGGTGAGTAGTTACTTAACTACCTAATTTCCGTTAATTGCCACTTTTTTACTCTCCTTAGCTATTCCCTGTGCAGCAACAATGGGGCGTGATATTTTACTTAGGATTATGATTAAGTAATTATCGTTAACTTAATATCATAATATCATACCATGCAACCAACATCCAAAACAGGCGTAACATTCATTACTACTGGAACTATCACAGGTGCGGGTATTTCCTCCACAGTGGGAGGGATGGGAATAGCAGGAAGCTTTGGAGCAGTGGGAATAGGTGCAACTTCTGTTACTGCTGCGGGTGCAGTTGTAGGTGCTGCTCTATACGGTGTATTTACAGGTATAACCACAGGTGATAAAGCTGCTGTTAACACAATGGGAATAGGTGCTATTGGTGGTTTTGGTTTTTCGCAAATTGTTGGTAGTATAGGATTTGTCGCGCCTAAAATTGGTTTAGCTTATGGTATTGGTGCTGCATCAATGACGGGAATAGGTGCGGTTTTTGGACTTGCTGCTTATGGTGTTTTTAAAGTATTAGATAATTCAGAATTTAAAGAAACTCCCATGCAAGTTTTTGAACGCATGGAAACAAAAGTTTTGGAAATGGATTATTACAATGCGGCATTAATAGAGTTAGATTTATTCTTATCCGGTGATGATATTAATCAAAAATTTGCAGATTTAGAAATTGAGGAAGAGTTAGAAAAACTCAAGGATAAAATAAATAATCAGCAAAATGAACAACCTCATCAAGTTGAAAATAAAACTGTATTATTGAATAACCAATTACCCGAAAACTGGCAATGTGTAAAAACACTAAAAGGACATTTTGCCAAGGTTAACGCAGTAGCTATTCATCCTGATTCTAATACTTTAATTAGTGGCAGTGATGATAAACAAGTTATTTTTTGGGACTTAAAAACAGGAAAATGTTTATATAATTTTGTAGGACAAGCTGAAGCAATTTTATCTGTTGCTATTAGTCCGGATGGTAAAGAGATAATTAGCGGTAGTGTAGACAGAAAAATCAGTAGTTGGCAATTAGACACTAAAAAATTTAACCGGACTTTTTATTATTTAAATAATACTTACAGTCATAATGGTTTTGTGAGTGTAGTTGCTTACAGTGCAGATAACAGAATTATTGTTAGTGGAAGTACAGATAAAAAAATTATTATTTGGGGACGTTATACCGGAGAATATAAACGCATTTTAAATGGACATACAGCAGCAGTTTTAGCTATTGCTATTAGTCCTGATAGTAAAACTTTATTTAGTGGAAGTGCTGATAAAAATATTAGAATTTGGAATTTACAAACTGGTGAACAGAAGTTTATTCTTACTGAACATTTAGCAGATGTAAATACATTAGCTATTACTCCCGATGGTAAAACCTTGATTAGTGGAAGTAGTGATAAAACTATTAAAGTTTGGAATTTAGACACAGGAGAATTACACCGTACTTTTACTAAACATTCCACAGAGGTTTTAGCTATTGCTATTCATCCAGATGGTAAAACTATTGCTAGTAGTAGTCAAGACGGAATTATCAAACTTTGGAATTTACAAACTGGGGAAATTTTAGAAAATCTTTCTGGGTTTAGTCCTTTGATATTTTCACCCAATGGTAAAATGCTTGTCAGTGGTGGTAAAGGTGGAACAATCAAAATTTGGCAACTGTTAAAAAATCGGGAAGATGTAACTTTAACTGGGGAATGGTGGGAAATTTTAGGAGTTGATGAAAATGCTCATGGTGAAGATGTAAAAATTGCCTACCGAAAATTAGCGAGATTATATCATCCTGATATTAACAATACGGATACTGCTAAAGCTGCAATGCAAGTAATTAATCAAGCTTATCAACATTTTCAGAGGCTTGTTAATGTTAACAGGGGTTGATTAATCTGATTTAAAAATTCAAGGGTAATATAGGGTAATATGTAGTTAATGTGACAGAATTTACGAAAAATAGCAGCATGAAATATTATGATTCATGTCTGGTAGATTTTTGGTGAATTTAGCAGCATGAGCTAGTTATTTGTGATTTGGTTTGATGATTGGGTTATAATGTCGAAATTTTCCAGAAAATTGACATTTTAAATTTTTTAATGATCTATATTGCATATTGCGAAAAAACGTTATAAATTGTTAAGTTAAAGGGGAATAATTTAACCAGCAGTTGCAAACAGTCAATCATTGTCAAGTAAATATACTGTAAGGGGTTGAAACTTCATTATTACGATCCTAAAACAGCATGGGGGGTATGTTTTTGTTTGTAAAAGCACTATCCTAGATTTTCTTATGGGATAATGCGGAATCTCAAAATATATCTTGTATATTTTGCTGTAATTTTTCTGATGAATATTTTTTGTATTGTTTGATGTGAATAGCTAGAACACCGATTCATTAATCGTCAGGGAGAAGGGAAAAAGTGTGCATTTTTTGGGATTTCAAGAGATGGCAAAGAAATTTTCAAATCTTCTCCTGACTCCTGACTCCTATGCCCTCACGGAAAGACTTTCTCAGCAACCCCTAATTATGACCTAATTAATTTGCTGATAATCAGTAATTGTAACTGATTTTGTTTGAGGATTGCTACTAATGATTGTTATTTGCTATTGCTCAAGTTATATGCTGCTGAACATAGCAAATACTCATGAGAAATAAAGCCGCATTCACCACAAATTCACTATCTTAATGGAGTTATTCTGGCGATGCAACTAAATGAATTAACCACAAGGGAAACCACAAGTGAAACTACAAGTAAAACTACAAGTGAAACTATAGAAAAAGAGGCGTGGCAGGCACTAGAAAATTCAATACTTTACTATCAAGGTCGTCCTGTTGGTACTTTAGCGGCTTATGATCCATCCGTAGAAGCATTGAATTATGACCAATGTTTCATTAGAGATTTTGTTTCTTCAGCGTTGATTTTTCTGATTAAAGGCAAAACAAATATTGTTAAAAACTTCCTGGAAGAAACGTTAAAGTTACAGCCTAAAGAAAAGGCGTTGGATGCTTATAAACCGGGTAGGGGTTTAATTCCAGCCAGCTTTAAAGTTGTGACTATTAATGGGGAAGAACATTTAGAAGCTGATTTTGGAGAACACGCGATCGCTAGAGTCACACCTGTTGATTCTTGTTTATGGTGGTTGATTTTATTACGTGCCTATGTAGTCGCTACTAATGATTATACTCTAGCTTATCAACCGGAATTTCAAACAGGTATCCGGTTAATTATGGAAATCTGTTTGGCAAATCGTTTTGATATGTACCCCACTCTATTAGTTCCTGATGGTGCGTGTATGATTGATAGACGCATGGGAATTTATGGACATCCTTTAGAAATTCAAGTGCTATTTTTTGCGGCTTTGCGTGTAGCCCGTGAGTTATTAATTTGTCAAGGTAATCAAGATATTGTTGAAGCAATTGATAATAGATTACCTTTGTTATGTGGACATATTCGCAAACACTACTGGATAGATCTGAATCGTTTGAATGCCATTTATCGCTTTAAAAGTGAAGAATATGGGAAAACAGCGGTGAATTTATTTAATATTTATGCTGATTCCTTACCTTACTATGAACTAGATAAATGGCTACCGAAAAAAGGCGGTTATTTTGCTGGTAATGTCGGACCATCTCAATTAGATACTCGCTTTTTTACCCTGGGAAATTTAATGGCTGTAATTTGTGATTTATCCACAGAAGAACAGTCACAAGCAATTATGAATTTAATTGAAAAAAGATGGGATGATTTGGTAGGAGATATGCCGATGAAAATCTGTTTCCCAGCTTTAGAGAATGAAGAATATAGAGTGGTGACAGGATGCGATCCGAAAAATATACCTTGGTCCTATCATAATGCCGGAAGTTGGCCTGTTTTAATGTGGATGTTAGCCGCAGCAGCAGTGAAAACTAATAAAACTGGTATGGCTAGAAAAGCAATAGAAATTGCTAAAGCGCGATTGAGTGAAGATGAATGGCCAGAATATTATGATGGTAAAAAAGGTAGATTAATTGGTAAACAAGCACGGAAATATCAAACTTGGACAATAGCAGGATATTTATTAGGGAAAGAACTCATAGATAATCCTGATTTCTTGCCATTAGTTAGTTTTGATAAATTACCCCCAGAAACAATTTCTAGGGCTTGTGAATTTGAAGTGGGTAGTATAGATTCTTTTATGAATTTATAAATAGTAGGGTGGGTTAGCGTCTGTGTTACCCACCTTTATTTGTAGATCCCCCTAAATCCCCAAAAAGGGGACTTTGATTAATTTCCCCCCTTAATAAGCTCACAGGGGTAGGTTTTTAATATTATCTGTTGAGGCAGGACTAGGAAGACAAGGAAGGCTTGTCCTGAGCGTAGTCGAAGGGATGGACAAGGAAGATTTTATACGGACAATGGTTTTTTGACGGACTATTTTTGTGACTAAGAATACAGACTTTGTACTGTTTTCCTCCCTTGTCACCTTGTCCACCTTGTCCACCAAGTCTTGCCCTGACGACAATGTAAAATACCTACCCTTGTGAGAAGGGGGGATCTCGATTAATTTGGATACTTCTGAGATATCCTTTCAGCCATTGGCAGAAATTATCATGATATAAACTGTAAACAGAAACATTAGATTTAATTTCTACATTTAAAAACTCAAACCAAGCTTCTAAAATTTCCTCTACATCAAATTCATCAGCATCTAATAAATTAGCAATATCTGTCACTGATATGGGTTGTGTTTGTTCGGCTAAAACTTGCAAAACAGCTAGGGGTAAATCTTGATTTTCCCAATCTAGCATTTTGGCTAAATGTTGTTGATAGTAGGTTTCTAATGCTGGTGGGAATGATGTTTGTATTTGTTGGGTTTGGGTATAGAAACCGTCAGTAATAGCGGTTAAGATTGCGCTGATGTATTTAAAGTTATTGGCGTTTTCGTTGATTTTGTGGGTATTTAACCAAGATTTTAGATCCCCCCCAACCCCCGTTAAAAAGGGGGGAGAATTTAGGGTTGTTTGAATATAATTTTGTATATCTTGTTTATTTTCCTGTGGATAATCTGCTAAATTCAAACTTTGTACCGGTGCTTCAATTAATAAACCAGAATTACTTGATAAAAACGGACGACGGGTAAGGAGAAAATACACTCCTTGGGGGAGGTAGCGGGGAAGATAAAAAATATTTGTTCCTGGTGGTTGTAAGTTGCGGTTGATGCAGTTTAACCCGTCAATGGCAATAATTAATTTTTGGTTTGTTTGATGTAATTGATTTGTCTGTAATAAATTATCGCTGATTTGTTGTAGTAACAATGATAAAAACCAACTTCCTTCTGTAGCGTTATCCGGTAAATTTGGCAGGGATAGATTTTGAAACTTGGCGATAATTTGACAACATATATATATTAAAAATTCCGCAGCGTGATTTTTCCCCTCTAACTCCGCGTTGTAATAAATCACTTGGTAATTTTTGGGAGGATTTTCCTGAACATATTTAGCAATTATGGCACTTTTACCGCTACCCGGTGGTCCGATAATTGTGAAATAACCCCGGTTATAGCGGTTCAGAAAATTATTAATCTCAGTAAAAACAAACTCACGACCGATAAAATTCGTGCTTTTGGTGTTAATAACTGCCGTGAATTGTTGCTGAGTATCCAGGTAATTATTAACCGTTGGTGGTCTGGGGGTGGAGTTCATAAATTTATTCTCCCTCATTTTCCAACTTTAGAAAATGCACCATTCCCCCAACGTCACCCGCGACAATTGTTAACGTATCTGTGAATTTAGTAGGGGGTGCAACCGCACAGGAAAGAAAGTCACTGTCACCTGTGAAAGTAGCTATTTCTTCCCCGGTCTGTAAATTCCACACCTTGACAGTATTGTCAGATGAACCAGAAATCACCCGTTGATTGTCTGCTGTCACTGCAACTGCGTTTACCCTATCACTATGACCTTCAAGGGTGAACAGTTCTTCCCCGGTCTGTAAATTCCACACCTTGACAGTATTGTCCCAAGAACCAGAAATCACCCGTTGATTGTCTGCTGTCACTGCAACTGCGTATACCGAACTACTATGACCTTCAAGGGTGAACTGTTCTTCCCCGGTCTGTAAATTCCACACCTTGACAGTATTGTCATCAGAACCAGAAATCACCCGTTGATTGTCTGCTGTCACTGCTACTGCGTTTACCGAACGACTATGACCTGAGAGAGTGCGGAGTAAGCTTCCTCCTGCTTGGGTGAGACTGGGAGTGAGGGGACGCAACCAAGGGTGAGGGTGGTTTGTTTGTGCTTGGTTTAATAGGGTTTGAATTTCTGGGGTGTGGATAGCTTGTAACCTTCCCCATAATTGACTGGGTAATTGTTGTTTATCTTGGGTGACTATGTGTGCAGACAGTCGCAAAGCACTTTGAATATATTTTAAGGTTTTGGTTTGGTCTGGGTGGGTTTTGGTTTGGGTATCATCCAGTAAATCATAATCTTCTATTAATGCTTGGATGCCAAATTCAGGATGATTGATTTTGGTGGATATGAATTGATAATTTGTGAGGGTTTGGAAATATTTTTCATACTGACCAGAATTAACCAAACTATAAGGATATCTAGCCAGACGAATTTTTTGTTTATGTAATTTTTGGGCAGAGGATTTTTTTTCAATTTGTTTCATTGTCATCCTCATCCTGTTCTAAATAATCCGCAATGCGCTGATTTACTTCTTTAAATAACTTGCGGGTTGCTTGTAGTTCTCTTTTTGCTTTCAAGAAATCTAAGAAACTAGCATGATAGATACTGTAACAAATATCTCCATCTATATTTGATGTTCTTAAATATTCAATCCATTCATCTAAAACATCCTGTACAACATATTCATCTTGATGGAGAATATTAAAAATCATCTCACAGGGAATTGGTGTGGCAATTTCCACTAAGGTAAACAGAATCATTACTTTCATTTCTTTAGATGAATCATTCATTTTCATCCTGTCCCAATGAGTTTGATAATAATGCTGTAACCCTTGTGGTAATTGGTTTAAATTAAAATCATTATATTTACCCTCTGCTATTGCTGGTAACACATAGCGCAAATACATAAAATTATTTTCGCTCTTGTCTGCTAACTTCTGCACAAAATCATCAGGGGTGATTTTTCTGTTGGATATCCAATTTTGTAAGCCATTTTTATGTTCTGGGTAATTTTCTAAACAAAAGCGAATATATTCTTGAATATCCTTTGCGTTTTCTGCATCATACTTTTTGTCAGTCAAATCTAATTCTTCTTGTGTTACACCTTCTGTATAAAGTCGTTTTTTACTAGGTTCATAGCGTCGTCGTGTCAGCAAGAAGTAAACATTATCTGGTAGGGTTTTGGGTAAATATAAAATATTTTTTGCTCCTGGTTTTTGGTCTACTTCATCCAGTGCATCCACGACAATGATTAATTTTTCATTCTCGCTTAGTTTTTCTGTTACTTTTACCAGTAATGTTGATAAATCAGCGTTTTCAACATTTGTGATTTGATAGCGGTTAATTAGTTGTTTACGAATGCTTTCCAGGAATAATTCAGGACGGTTACGACCATCTACCAAGACGTTAAAATAGCAGATTGCGTTATTTTCAGAAACGTATTTTGCAGCGATGGTACTTTTGCCCATTCCCGCATCACCGATAACTGTAAAATAGCCTTTTTTATTGGTGTTGGTGAAGTTTTGAAAGGCAGCAAATACAAATCCGCGACCGCAGAAGGATTGGGTTTTCTCGGTAATTAGTGATTGAAATTCTGGTTGATATTCATATTTTTTATTATCTGAATATATTAATTTATTGACTTGTTGATCACGTACAACTTCCTCTGGTGTCCTAGTGCGTTTAGCTACGCTGATAAAAACTTGACAAAATTCCTCAAATTCTTGACGAATGTTAATATTGTTTGATTTTAGCTCTCGTATTTTATCTCCCAAGATATTCCACTCTAGAAAATGTTCTACTTCTTGGGGAAAAATCAAGGGATGATCAGAATTAAAATTTTTCCAAAAAGCTTGTTGAATTTGTTGTTCTCTAAAAAGTTCTAGAACCAACTCAGGTTTACCCACTCCATACTCAACTAAAGCATAATTGTAAACGCTAACAGCATCTTTTGGCGGTTGTAACGGTTCAAAACCTAATTCCTTTTTAATTTTGATCACAATTTCACTTCGTTCTGCTGACTGGATAGCTAGGGGAGCAGCACTAGAAGCAATTCTAACGATCGCACTAATTACTGAGTTAATGTCCATTTTAGCGATAATATGGCAGAAATTCACACCTACACTCTATCTTAACAGTAGATGACGAGATTTAGCTTACACAGGGTAATCATAAATAAAGCGATCGCTCATTCGTTGTCTTAAAAAACAGAACTTACACAAAATCTCCTCAAACCCTATTTTTTCTGTGTCGCGCTAGTTGCTACAAGTCGGGAAACCGCCCAATGAACTGGTTTCTCTGTGTCTCTGTGGTTCGTTTCTATCAAACTTCAAAAAATCTGTTTTCAACTCCTTGGGCTGATCCTGACAGCTATAATGACTACTCTGAGTCAAATTCTCATTACCTTCCATGTCTAACCCCCGTCAAGTTGCATTTACCGCCCTCAAAGAAGTACACAAAGGAGCTTATACTGATGTCGCCCTCGACCGTGTATTACAAAAGTATCAATTACCGGACAATGACCGTCGGTTAATGACAGAATTAGTCTATGGTAGTGTGAGAAGACAACGCACTTTAGACGCTATTATTAATCAACTTGGTACTAAAAAATCTCACCAACAACCACCAGACCTGCGGACAATTTTACATCTGGGTTTATATCAACTTCGTTATCAGGAAAAAATCCCCGCTTCCGCTGCTGTCCACACCACGGTAGAACTAGCAAAAACCAATGGGTTTTCTGGTTTGACGGGTTTTGTGAATGGGTTTTTACGGCAATATTTACGACTTGCAGAAACTTCATCAGAACCTTTAAAATTACCAGAAAATCCTGTAGAAAGATTAGGAATTTTATATAGTTTCCCCAATTGGATCATTGAAGTTTGGTTAAAACAATTGAGTTTTGAGGAAACAGAAAAACTCTGTCAATGGATGAATCAAACCCCGACTATTGATTTAAGAGTTAATATTCTTAAAAGTGACTTAGAACAAGTAGAATTAACTTTTAAAGATGCTGGTATTTTAGTCAGAAAAATTCCCTATTTACCCCAAGGTTTAAGATTAATTAGTAGTACGGGTGCAATTCAAAATTTACCCGGTTTTCAAGATGGTTGGTGGTGTGTACAAGATAGTAGCGCCCAGTTAGTAGGTCATTTGCTTGATCCCCAACCCGGTGAGGTGATCATTGATGTTTGTGCAGCACCAGGGGGAAAAACTACCCATATTGCAGAGTTAATGGGGGATGAGGGTAAAATTTACGCTTGTGATAAAACTGCTTCTCGTTTACGCAAACTTACTGAAAATGCCAAACGTCTGAATTTACAATCTATCGAAATCTGCACGGGGGATAGTCGCACTTTTACCCAATTTCATAACATCGCTGACCGTGTATTATTAGATGCTCCTTGTTCCGGTTTGGGAACTATGCACCGTCACGCTGATGCGCGTTGGCGACAAACTCCCGCATCTGTCCATGAATTAGCCGAAATCCAACAAGAGTTAATATCACATACTGCAAATTTTGTCAAGCCTGGAGGGATTTTAGTTTATGCTACTTGTACATTACACCCAGAGGAAAATGAAGAAGTAATTACAAACTTTTTAGAAAAAAATTCCCATTGGCAAATTGAACATCCTAGCTTTGATTTTGTTGATGTTTCTCCCTCTGGGTGGTTGAAGGTATGGCCTCATGAACAAGATATGGATGGTTTTTTCATGGTGCGTTTAAGAAAAACCAAGGATTCCGAGTGAATACTGCTAGGGATTGTACCATTTGATGAAAGACCGAATCTACTGGAGGAGGCAACAATGGTTAGTAATTCTCATGTTAAAAATCTAGTTAAAATTCTGATTGGAGCAGCTTGGATTGATGGTAGAATCCAGCCGGAGGAAAGACAATATCTGCGGGAAATAGCTCAAGCTAAGGGTTTAGCTACTGACCCAGAGATTAAGCCTTGGCTGTATGAATTAGTACCAGTTAAACCAAATCAATGTTATGAATGGGTGAGAGAATATTTGGGCGATCGCCCCAGTTTACAAGAATGTGAAACTCTGATTGAAGCTATCAGTGGATTGATTTACAGTGATGGTGAAGTAGCCATTGAAGAAGCTAAACTACTGACTAGATTGGAGGAGTTGAGTAAATCTCATGATTCTACTCAACCAATTTACAACCCACTGTTAAAACAAATTCAAAAGCTTTACCGCCGCTGGGTGGATGTGCAGAATTAGGGACTAGGGACTGGGGACTGGTGACTGGGCATTGAGCATTGGGCATTGGGCATTGGGTTATTAACTTCGCCCTGCTCCCTGCTCCCTGCTCCCTGCTCCCTGCTCCCTGCCTCCTATGACTCTTTATCCACCTTGGGAACAAAATCAGGACGTTCTTTGCTTTCCCAACCTGCGGGACGTTTGGAGTTGTACCAAGCGATTGAACCGATAGTAACGGCAGCAATAAAACCAACTACATACACTAAAGTAAAAGCTAATGGAAAATGATTACCTGCTGCTGCGGGTGCTGCTGTTTCCAGTAATAATGTCATGACTATATTATCCTATTGTTTGTAACACTTCTTTACAAAGTATAAAACGAGTTGACCATCTACATCTGCCACTGGGGGAAATATTACTCACCAGGGGAGGAAGAAGAAGAACCTGGTTTCAGGCGTTCTCTCCAAGAAGGTTTGGATGGGGAAGATCCAGAGGAATTATTGTTTACAGGAGGAGCAGAATTTGAATCTTGGCTGCGGTTTCGTCTTCTAGAACGAGATGATTCTGCACCAGAATTGTTCCCTGATTGAGAATCAAAGCGCCTCCGTCTTCTGGAAGTGGACTCTTCTTGTTGTCGGTAACGTCGTCTACGTCTTGAAGTGTAGTTTGATTGCTGTTCTACTTCAGAATAAGAGCTTCTGCGTCTGCGTCTGCGTCTGGTTGATGAATCACCATCATCCTGATCTGATTGTTGATTATTAGATGCAATGGAAGTATTAACAATTTTTTTCGGTTTGATCGGTTGAGCTTTGATCGTACCTTTGCGATTTTCTAATTTGGGACGTGCAGGAAACTTTTCTACTGGCATTCCTTCAACGGCTTTTTCCATAAATTCATGCCAGGTATAAGCGGCGCTGGTGCTGCTACCATTGGTAGGGCGGTTATTATCATTACCTAGCCAAACTCCTGCCACTACTTGGGGAATATAGCCAATAAACCATAAATCACGGGCTTCATCTGATGTTCCTGTTTTCCCTGCTACCTGTCTATCATTTAATTGGGCAGCAGCACCAGTACCGCTTCTGACTACGTTGCGTAACATCCAAGTCATGATGGCGGCGCTATCGGCATCTAAAGCCCGTTGAGGTTGGACATCAGCAGACCAGATCACATCACCCTGACGGTTGAGGATGCGACGAATTCCATGCGCTTCTGTATGTAAACCTTGGG
>NZ_BJCE01000164.1:0-12262 GCF_005402885.1 Sphaerospermopsis reniformis | reverse complement strand
CTTGGCTCATTAGTGAAATTGATGTTTTAGTGAAGTTTAGACAACAAAAACTTATCTTTATTTCTGCTTGACTACCCACTCAATTCTCCTCAAGGTTTTTTTCGACTTTTTCAGCAAACCCTATTTATACATTAAAAACTTTTCAAACATCCTATAAGTGGGATACTAAGCTTTTGTGTGTTTAATTTATATTAAGTCTAGCGGGCTGTCCAGCCCGCACCAGATTAGGATGATCAAAGTATCATTGAACATCATGCCCAGATACCCCATCCAGACGCTAGGTATTTAATTAACCTACATGAACCGCAAAACGTACTAGATTTTCTTGACCAAACTGCAATGAATCCCCATTCATGAGTCGATATTGGACACCAGGACTTAAAGGAGTTCCGTTTAAATAAATACCATTGGTACTCATGTCAACAATCATGTAGCTATTTTGCGACCAATCCCAAGACACTCGCGCATGACGACGAGAAACTATTCCTTCGTTGGGGATACCAGTTAGGTCAATTTCTGGGGGAATAGTAATGCTTTGACTGCGGCGACCAATAAAACCTGCTTCCCCTGACCATTGAAATTCTCTACCTGAAAAGTGAATGAGTTTGAGAAGTGGTACTTTGGGTGTCGGTGGGGGATAAGGTGGCTGTATAGGTTGTATGGGTGGGCGTGGCTGATAATTGGTTTGATCGTCAACTGGGCGTTGGTTGATAGGTTGAGGTGGTGTTGGTCGTGGTGTGGGTTGAGGTGGTATGGGTGTCGGTATCGGTGTGGGTTGAGGTGGTGTGGGTTGAGGTGTAGGTGCTACTAGATTACCCAAAGGAGTTCCACACCAAGCGCAAACCTTGGCATTATTGGGTAGGATTTTGTTAAAATATTCACAGCTTGGGTTAGGACAACGATTTGCAGCCATAGTTATTTAAATCATCAGGTATGGGTTGTAAAGGGACAAGACCTACTTTACTAAGTAAACACTGACCCTGACGAGTAGTTAGTATCTCAGCAAAGGTAGAACCAGCAGGAGGGCGGCTGTTGTCTTTGGGGTAAACTACAAATATAGGGTATCCTAAAGGGTAACTTTGGAAAGCATTAACATCAAAAAAATAGTCATCATGCTGGCAGAGGTTGTCTGAAGTTTTCAGAGGACGGCGTTCGCGTTTTTGAAATAGCGGTTGAATAGCTGGTTTGTTACCATCTACTATAGCTAATGGATAGCCTGTACACTGTCCCTTGATTTTACTAATCATGCCAAAGCCAATGATACCAGTAGTTTGTCCGTTGAGAATTTCTTGACGGATTTGATTTTGGGTTCTGGTTGTATCCCACTGAGTCACTTTGGCTGCAAATAAAGCTTGATCCTGGGGGTCATTTTTTAGCACTATTTCTATAAATTTACTGTTGGCTTCTGGTTCTGTAGGGGCAAATGGTCTAATTTCTAAATTCGGCAGATTACTATTAATTTGCTGCCAATTTGTAATTCTTCCTGTATAAATTTCACGCAGTTGATCGATTGTAATTTGACCACCGAGTGCATCTGTCATATTGTCATTTTTTCTACTAAATTCGACATAGACTAATAACCCATCATAAGCAACTGATTTTTTATCTAGTTCCCCTGATATTTTCTGAGTTAAACTGGTGATGGCAAAGTCTTTTTCTCCTGCTTGGACTACTGCTATCGGTTGCCCCAGATTTTCTAAATTTGATGACGCTACGGGAGTATATTTAAAAGTCGCTTGTGCTTCTGGTTTCGGTTGATATAGTAAATCTTCTAAACTGTCTTTTCCTACTTTTTGTCTGATAATAAAAGTCCATGTACCAGGATTTTCCCCTGTGTAATTAAATTGCCCAGCAGGTACATTATTTACATCGACAAATCTCCGCCGCAGTTTAGACCATTGTAAATATTTGCTACTATCATCATGTTGTTTAAAATACTTAACATAAGCAAAAATTCCTCCTCCCAATAATAACAAAACTATGATTAATAACCACATTGATACTTTTTTAAGACTTTGCTCAGGTTGTGTTTGAGAAGATGAATCTGAATTATTTGTTTGACCTTCTTTGGGTAATTTTATGAGTGCTTGCCGTGCTAATTCTGCACTTGTAAAAGGTGTATGTATGCCAATTAATTTTTCAATAAACTGCTTTAAATAAATATCTGTAGTAGACCAATGTTGATTGTCTCTGGGGTCTAGAGGTTGATTATCAGCATAATTTATCGTGCTTCCTGCTAGTAAATAAAAAGCTACTAGTCCTAATGATTCTAAATCTTTTTCTTTTTGAGCAGGTGCGGGTTGGGTAATGGCTGGGGGAATAAATAAGTTTTCCCAAATTGCTAAATCACAAAGATATATAGAAAATTGTTCATGTTTGGTTAATTTATTGGTTAATTTAATTAATATACTATCTAAATTTATGTTGCTGTGAGCAATACCTTGTTGTACTTGGTTGGAGGGAAAACGTATTTTTTGACTGTGGAGAAATTCTAGAGTTTGTAGAGATTGATTTAGTATTTCTCTCACCTGAACGGCTGTCATTTTCCCGTTTTGGATGAGATATTGATGTAAGGTTTGGGATGCTTCTATGGCTTGGGTGATTAAATAACAACGTTCTAATTTTTCATCAGCAATGGACTCCAAAGTGTTAACTAAGCGAAAATTTTGCATTCTACTATCTGCTAACTTTATTCCTCCTAAACGTTGAAAAAGTTGTTTACGATCGCCTGATTCTTGGTCATTAAAACAACGTTTGGGCAGCAAATATTCTTTGATTTCTACAGGCTGTTGATCCTTAATTTTTACACCCGAATATAAGCGCCCATAACCCCGCACGCCTAAATAATTAGTTACCTGATATGTACCAGAGTTACCTTTTATTTCTGCTTGCTCTGATAAAGTCGCAGGAAAACCACATTCTAGACAGAATTTAGCACCTTTGAGTTCTTGGGCGGTTTGGCAAGGGCGATCGCAATTTAAAGGATTATTGTATGAACAGGTGTATTCTGGATAAAAGGAAGCAAATGATGTCATATACAAGAATTTTTCACCATTATTGTGATTCCATTTTCACTTTAAACGAGTTTTCTGATTTCATAGCTTATATCCGACGCTGAAATAAAACCCGTCATCCTGGGCATTTACACCACGGTCATCTAAATTAATTAAAGGTAGACTGTAATCTAAGCGTATATTGAAACCTGGTACAAGTTGCCATAAAACTCCCACTCCCGTACCAGCTAAAAAGGTTTGTCTCTGTAGGGTGTTAGGGTTATCATCTTTATTCCAGACATATCCTAAATCAAAAAATGGCGCTATTTTGATTGATGAGTTGCCTTTTTCATCTTTAGATAGTGTGATTTGATTTTCTACAGCAAATCTTACTCCGTTGTCACCTGCACGGGCATTTTGCCGATAACCACGTACTGACTGACCACCACCAATTATAAATTGCTGTGATGGTAATAAACTGTTAGGTGTTAATTGTACTTCTGCTTGGGCAAATAATAAATAGTTATCGCTGATTCTTTGTATTCTTTGTATTTGTCCTAACCAACTGAAAAACTGACCATCAGGAATAGGATCGTCGTTTCTGGTAGCATCAAATACGTTTATACCCAGACTAAATAAAGAACGTAAAGACCATGCACCTTGGAAATCCCGTGATAAATAGTCTTGTCCAAATTTAATTACTCGTGTTCTGCTGTTAGCGTTTTCATCTGGTCCAAAACCGAATCCTGTCGGACCTGCAAAAGTAAAGGTTTGACCATCTTGGATACTAAAACCCAAGGATAATGCAAATTCTTGGCGGAGCGATCGCACTAAAGGTTGACGAAAACTGATTTCATAGAGTTGGGACTCACCGCGAATATTGGCATTTTTAAAAGGTTCTTGGATAACTTTATTATTATTAATAGCTGTTCTCAGTTGCACAGTCCCATTCATGGTATTTACTGGGATGCGATAACTGAAATCATAGACATTTGATCCGCCTCTGGCTGTAAAATAATAAGATGCTGCCAGTTCATCACCCCATCCTGTGAGATTACGATAAACCGTATTGATACCAAATCTTTCTGAACCTACACTTGGTGGGGAATAGTTATCAACATTTAAACTAGCTTCTAGAGGGTTAGCTTCGGTAACTCTGACTACTAGGATATTTTCACCCAACTTAGTACCCGGACGGAGACTACCTTCTACGTTGGAAAATAAGGGATCTATTCTTAATAATCTTAACTGCTCTTCTATATATACTGCGGACAGGGGTCTTTTCATTCCTAATGCTACACGCGATCGCACATAATTAGGATGAATATGTTTTGTTCCTTCAACTTCAATTTTCTCTAAACCTCCTTCAATTACCTGTATTTTTACCACACCATCGGTAATTGTTTGGTTAGCTAAAATTGCCCTTGAGGTCAAATATCCCCGATCTAAGTAGAGTTGGGTGATCGCATCAGCAACTTTTGTCAGTTCTTCCAAGCTCACAGAACGTCCTTCTACTTCCTTAGTCAAGGTGTTCAATTGCTCTTGGTTAAAAATTGTACTACCGACTACTTCAATTTTATTAACTTGAATCTTTTCCGTTTCGGTTTCGGTTTGAGTTTCAGTTTGAGTTTCAGTTTGAGTTTCGGTTTCTGAAGGAACTATTGGTTGATCTTCCGGTGTCAGTGGTTCAGCATCAGGGACAGGTTGTATAAATCTTTTCTCATTGGTGTTATTTGCTGGATTTCCCGCTTGTGCTAAACTATTTTTTGATATTTCTAAGAACACTGAAGAACTCACAACATCCGTATTCTTTACTACTTCTTGATTGGATTCTAACTGTTGATTTGGTTTATTTGTAACTTGTGTTAGCAGATGATCAGGTTGTTTTAATAATACAAACGAACTAGATGATCGAGCATGACCTGGTGATGCAGAGAACAATAGCAGCGTACTGGGAATGAAAAATACACATAAATTTCTTCCTTGTAAATACCAACGCATAAAATTACTACCCCTGTCTTTTATTTTTCCACTTATCACTTATGTTTATATCAGCTTGTAGTTTTTAGATTAACACGCTATGTTCTCTTGAGATCGAGAAATGGCAAAATTTTAGTATTTTTTCCATAATATACAAAGGTGAGGTTGCATAGGATAAATTAGGATAAATATTGATGCACAGTTAGAATACATCTTCAGATCCATGTTATAGCTAATTTCGGATTGATTTTTATAACTGAACTTCTACCTTTGACAAAAACGAAAACCTGTGCTGTTGTCAAGACTTTTTAATCAATTTTTAATCAATAACTATGGGATTTTTATTACTATCATTTTGGAGTCGTTCATGATTAGCAATTAAATAATCAATAGCTTTTTTAAAATAGCCTTGACTGGACTTATCAAATACAGTATTTTCTAAATCCACAGTTTGTAATTTGCGCTCTAGTTTTAAGCGATAATCATCATCATGAATTAATCTTAAAACTATTTTCATATATTCTGCGGGATTCTTAGCAATTAATTCATCAAAACCAATGATTCTCAACATCTGTGAACCAATCCGACTATACCATCTATTACCTTCAAAAGTTACCATTAATTTACGTAAATATAAACTATCGGACACAATATTACAACCCCCAAAATGATAGGATTCAATACATAGATCTCCTTCTTCCATCATTTCCATATATTCATCGTACATTTTGACGGGAACTAACTCAAAATTATCCTTTCCTAAAATTGATTCTAGATCTTTTTCAAAGGGAATAAAATCATTTTTATTAATTAAAGCTCCACCCGAAAAGAATCTAAATAATAAAGGTTTTTCAGCATTATCAATAATTTCTTTTAATATGTTTAGCATCGGAAAATTAACTTTTTGGGCAAACCAAGAACAATTAATAATAAACTCAGAACGTGATTTTTGCGGTTTTCTTAAATCATAAATAGGATGATTATGTACTACACCAAAACCAGGTAATAAAACTAATCTTTCCGAATAATTTCTATCGGCTAAATTAATATTTTCTACATTAGCACTACTAATATAATAATCTATTGTTGAGCCAAAAGTGCTGACAGAATGACCTAAACTACAAACTTGTATAGGTGCTAATCTTAAATTAGATAAAAATATACTTTCATCACTCATACCAATATCAGGATAAAAAATTAGTTGAAAATCATTGTTAGCGATCGCGTCAATATTTAAACTACCATTTTCAAAAAATACATATTTCATTCCCTTAAAACCCTCAATATCTAAATTATTTCTCACACCACCCAAATGAACCAAAGTTAAATCATAACCGGACTTCAAAGAATTAACAAACTCTGCGAAAGTCCGGTATACAGAATGTTGATCAAACCATAAAGAGGTAATGATAGCGATTTTTTTAGGATCTGGTTTATTAATAATTTGTGCATTTTGACAAAAAGGACTTTCTTGGATAGCTTGATTAACTTTATACTTAATTTCATGATCTTTATTTTCGTCAATGTAGGTAGCACCAAAACAAATTTCTGAGATATTATAGAAAATGTTTAAATTTTCATGACGGTATGACAAATGTTCACGGAGACTATAATAAGCGGTTTTATTAACTAAAGCGGATTTATAAAGTCCCAAAAAATGCGAATACCATAAACAAGCCAGATGAGGATTAGTATTGAATAACAGATCCCTATCAAAATTAACATTATTTCTAGCTGAATATAAAGTTAAAATTTTGACAAAGTTATTAGGTTGATTCTTGAGAATTTCTAAATAACCATCAGTATTTTTAAAATTTGATATGGCTACCAAATTAGCAATAGTAGGATTAAGTTGAATAAACTTGAGAGTATAAGTATCACCAATGATATAATCAGGCTGGGTGAAAAAATATAAAAAATTCTTCACAAAAGCATCAATAAAGTATTGACATTCTGGCGAAATTGTAAAATACGTATTCTCTGCAAAATGCCAGATGATTTCTAAAAAAATATCCGATAATTCATCATATTGTTGATTAGAATATATGGTGATTAATTGTTGAGGATTGAATTGAGGTAATTGGGTATTATCAGTCATATTATCAGTCATATTATTAGTCATTGGCAAATTGTACACTACATCTTCTGTTTATCCCCTAGTGATGGGGTAATAAAAATTTATTTTTCTAATAGGACACTTGTCCCAGTAAAAATTTCCAACAAGAAACTCTTGACACTCCCCGGTCTAAAGATGCGGTCTACATTCACAGAATCGCCATTAGACGACAGGTTAACACCAATAGCCCAAGAGGGCAAATCTCCTTGAGCGTAAGTTACCGTGTGTTCTGCGGTACTTAATCCCAGTTTAAAAACTGATACCTCTGAAACATCCTTTCAGATTGATTATTATAATATACATCTCCAGAAAAGAAATAATGGAACCTATTTATGGGGGCAGGTCGAAGCTTATGGGATATCTAGATGTCTGATTTTTACGTTAAATTATCGCCCAAATGCTTCGCCCCTACAGTGCATAACCTGAAATCTTTGGTATATCTTTTTCCGAGAGGCGTAATGATAATATCTCAAAACGTCCATGTTTTGAAAGCTTGTTTTCAAAGTTTTTTATGTAAGATATAATACCCCCATATCCCTTAAATCCCTCTTTTCAAAGCAGGGCGTTTTCAACGTGGGGGTAAATTGTCAAATCATTTCCTAAACCGACAGGGAAATATAGGATCTAGTTGATGAAGATTACAATTTGTGACAGATGAAGCAAGTTTTGTTACGAAAATATATAAAGGTGAGATTACATAGGATAAAAATTGATGTATAGTTAGAAAGCGTGTCCAGGTTATGGCTAATTTCGGATTGATGTTATGCTGAAAAGTCGATATAATCAGTTATTCGTCCTACTAACTCTTTTATCTCAAGTAAGTGTAAAACCAGCAAATGCACAGATTACCCCAGCTAATGATGGCACTAATACTCTAGTTAACACTACAGGCCAACAAATTAATATTACTGGAGGTACTCAAGCTGAACAAAATTTATACCACAGTTTCCAGCAATTTGGTTTAAATCAAGGTCAAATTGCTAACTTTTTAAGTAATCCTAATATTATCAATATACTCGGTAGGGTGACAGGGGGCGATGCCTCTGTTATTAACGGTCTGATTCAAGTTACTGGTGGTAATTCTAATTTATTCCTGATGAATCCGGCTGGGATCATCTTCGGTAATAATGCTAGTTTAAACGTACCAGCATCATTTACCGCCACTACAGCTAATGCTATAGGTGTAGGCAATAATTGGTTTAACGCCACAGGACAGAATAATTATAATTTATTAACCGGCAATCCTAATAGTTTTGCTTTCTTAAACCAAAACTCTGGGGCAATATTAAATACTGGAAATTTAATTACCAATCAAGGAAGTGTCACCTTATTAGGTGGTACAGTAATTAATACTGGTACCATATCCACCCCCAATGGTAATATTACCATTGCAGCCACACCCGGCGAAAAATTAGTAAAAATATCCCAAGAAGGCAGTTTATTAAGTTTAGAATTACCTATAGATCAAAGCGGATTAAATGAAGTAACAAATACTCCTTCATCATTAGCTCAATTATTAACATTGACTAATGTGAATCATGCGTCAGGAGTAACAGTAGAAAATGGCCAGTTAAAATTAACAAGTATTAATCAAGTAGTCCCCACAGAAACAGCCACAAATATTATATCAGGAAATATCCAAGCTAAGAATACAATTAATATATTAGGCGATAAAATAGGGATATTTAATGGGAATGTTAGCACATTAGGAAGTAATGGGGGCAATATATTTATTGGGGGAGATTATCAAGGAAAAGCCACACTACCCACAGCCCAATTTACCTATATTGACCCAAATAGTAATATTAAAGCCGAAGGAATTAATGGCGGAAATATCATAGTGTGGTCAGATCAAGCAACCAGGATATATGGTAATTTAAGTGTCAAAGGAAATAATCAAGGCGGATTTATAGAAACCAGTAGTAAGGGATATTTAGACATTACTACAGTGCCAGATATTTCAGGACAAAGTGGAGGAACTTGGTTAATAGATCCTACAGATATTGTCATAGTAGCAGGAAGTGGAAATAGTAATATTAATAATAGTAATCCCTTTAGCTCCACAGGAGATAGTGCTTCTTTAGGAGTAGATTTAATCACCACAGCATTAAATACTGGAAATGTCACAGTAGCAACAGGTTCGGGGGGAACACAACTAGGAAATATTAGCTTAAATACAGATTTAAACTATAGCGGTGCTACATCAACATTAGAATTAAAAGCCCATGGCGGAGTGAATATTAATGGCAATATTAATAGTTCTGTAAATCCATTAAATGTAATATTAACAGGGGATAGTCAAAATGCAGGGATTGATGGGGCAGTATCAATATACTCAAATATAACAACAAATGGGGGGAATTTAACCGCCACAGGAAAGACATCAGTAAATGGTTTTGCAGGACTATTTGTAGTGAGTCAAGCAAGTATTAATACAGGAAATGGCAGTATTAACTTCACCGGTACATCATCAGGAAATGGAACTGACTCACGTGGTATTTCTATAGGAGGAACATTAACAACAACTTTAGGAAATATCACATTAACAGGCAATAACACTAATGCTAATGGTAATGCAGCAGGAATTAGAACATTTAATCAAGCCATCACTTCTAATATAGGTAGTATAACATTAACAGGCACATCAGCAGGTAATGGTCAATTTGCTAGAGGTATTAGTGTAGAAAGTGGTGTATCAACAACTAGTGGAAATATCACATTAACAGGCAATAACACTAATACTAATAGTAATGCACCAGGAATTGTAGTATTTAATCAAATTACCTCAAATAGCGGTAGTATAACATTCACGGGTACATCAGCAGGTAATGGTAGCCTTGCTAGAGGTATTAATGTAGTAAGTAGTGTATCAACAACTAGTGGAAATATCACATTAACAGGCAATAACACTAATGCTAATGGTAATGCAGCAGGAATTAGAACATTTAATCAAGCCATCACTTCTAATATAGGTAGTATAACATTAACAGGCACATCAGCAGGTAATGGTAACGCTGCTAGAGGTATTAGTGTAGAAGGTAATGTATCAACAGATAGTGGAAATATTACATTAACAGGCAATAACACTAATACTAATGGTATAGCCGAAGGAATTTTCAGTAATCGAGCCATCACTTCTAATGCAGGTAATATCACATTAATTGGCAGTTCTAATAGCGCTAACGGTGGAGTAAATATTGGCAGTGCTAATATTACAGCCAACTCCACATCTGCCAACGTTAATATATCTAGTAATGTCGGCAATATCGTACTAGGAAATATTCAAGATAGTGGCAATTTAACAGTAAATTCTGCCCGAACAATTACCCAAAATACCAATACAAGTATCACAGTTGCTAATAATGCTAACTTCACCACCACCTTAGCAAATACAGGCAACGTGACTGTTACTAATAACAATGCTAACGGCACAGTATTAGGTAATAGTACAATCGGGGGAACATTCACCTTAACAAGTGCTGGAAATGTCACTCAATTTAGTGGGGAAAATTTACAGGTAGCAGGAAACGCTAGTATCACAGCTAATGGTTTTACTGCTTCTGGAAATAATAATAGTTTCTCCCTACTAACTACTAACAATGGAGATTTATTAATAGATAGAGTAGGAGTGGTAACATTAGGAAATGAAACTATTACAGGTAATCTGACAGTCAATAGTAAAGCAACGGGATTTGGATTTAATGGTACTTATGGCAATGATGCCATAGTATTAAATAATTCTAATAATAGTTTTGGTGGCACATTAACACTAAATACAGCAAATACGGGCGCAAATATTACAGGAAGTGCCGATATTAATCAAGGAGTAAATACCACTGTAACAGTAGCAGGAAATACCACATTAACGGGAGCAAATATTACCTTAAACAACAATACCAATGACTTTAATCAAGTTAGTGTATTAACAGGAAATAATGTCAGTTTACAAGATGCAAATGATCTCACATTAGGAAATATTCAAGATAGTGGCAATTTAACAGTAACATCGGCGGGAACAATTACCCAAAATGCAGGTACAAGTATCACAGTTGCCAATAATGCTAACTTCACCACCACCTTAGCAAATACAGGTAACGTGAATGTTACTAATAATAATGCTAACGGTACAGTATTAGGTAATAGTACAATCGGGGGAACATTCACCTTAACAAGTGCTGGAAATGTCACTCAATTTAGTGGGGAAAATTTACAGGTAGCAGGAAATGCTAGTATCACAGCTAATAGTTTTACTGCCTCTGGAAATAATAATAGTTTATCCCGACTAACTACTAACAATGGAGATTTATTAATAGATAGAGTAGGAGTGGTAACATTAGGAAATGAAACTATTACAGGTAATCTAACAGTCAATAGTCAAGCAACGGGATTTGGATTTAATGGTACTTATGGCAATGATGCCATAGTATTAAATAATTCTAATAATAGTTTTGGTGGCACATTAAGACTAAATACAGCAAATACGGGCGCAAATATTACAGGAAGTGCCGATATTAATCAAGGAGTGAATACCACTGTAACAGTAGCAGGAAATACCACATTAACGGGAGCAAATATTACCTTAAACAACAATACCAATGACTTTAATCAAGTTAGTGTATTAACAGGAAATAATGTCAGTTTACAAGATGCAAATAATATCACATTAGGGAATAGTAATGTTAGTGGCAATTTAACAGTCAATGCTTTAACAGGAAATATAACTCTAGTTAACACGACAGCAGTAGGAAATATTATTGCTAATAGTGCAGCGACAACCACATTTAACACAGTTACCGCTGCAAGTTTACTAACAAATGCAGGTGGAACAACATCATTAAATGGCAATATTACCACCACTGGAAGTCAGACTTATAACGATAATGTCACCATTGCGAATAACCCCACATTAACAGGAAATGGAATTACCTTTAATGAACTTGTAGACGGTAATAGTAATTTAACCTTGAATGCAGGTGCAGGAAATTTAACATTTGAGAAAAATGTCGGTAGTACAACACCGTTAAACACTTTAACAGCCACTGGTAGTAATATAAATATCAAAGGTAATGTCAACACTACCGCACTGCAAACTTATAATAGTCCAGTAACTTTATTCAATAACAGCACCTTCACAGGCAATGGTATTATATTCAATAATACCCTGACTGGGACT
>NZ_BJCE01000163.1:0-12376 GCF_005402885.1 Sphaerospermopsis reniformis | reverse complement strand
GTCTCAATTCAATACTTGATATCACCGTATTATATATCAAGTAGTTGATTTTTTCCTAAAAATATATTGATTTTTGTCAATATAAGTATAGTTTTGTCTATGAAATTGTCAACTTAGGACTTGCTCATTAGCTCTTTGGCGAATTGCTATGAGGTTTAGTTGTAGGTCTTTGCTGAGACGTTTTTCAATAATTGCTATTGGCATTGTTAGCTTTGTCCAAACTTGAATTGTGTAGCACAGCTTAGTACCTTGACTTGTACCAACGGTATAAGGTTCTAAGCTCCAGCAACCGGAAAAACCTTTGAAGTCTCCTTCTACCATTTGGAAGTTGATGAGTTTGGGAAAGATTTCTTCTAGATCCAAAACCACACGCGCACAAAACTTGAAATTGAGCAAACGCTGAGATCCTATCTGTTCTAGACGTATACCTCCATTGGGATGCTCTAACAAACAACTTTTGGCGAGATTAGGGATAAATTGAGGTAAGGCTTCATAGTCTGTGAGAATTTTCCAGACTTTTTCGATGGAGTGGGGAATTTGAACCTGGGCGGTAATTTGCCGCTGTCGTTCTGCTAATTTCTCCACTTGGATGATGACTGGATCAATATCCAAGTTGGTTTCTAGAGCATTGTCATCAATGAGGTTGGGGGAATCAAGTCCCGCTGTTTTGTTTTCTGTAGTCACTGTTGAGAATGTGAATGAGTTGCTGAGGAAAACTGAGGTAGTGTGAGGGTAAAACAAATTTCGCTCAACTGAGAGTTGTCAATAGGGTTACTCTCAACAGCGATCGCTCCCTGTAAATAAAGATATAGGCTGCTTCTAGCTACTAACATTTGATTGTTCCTACCCTGTAAACCACGAGAAAGTATCTTCACCTACTAGCTTCGATACTTTCTCCTGGTGGTTGTGGCTTGCTTAATATTTGATAATTAACCAATACAAACTTTGTTCCAGCACTATGATCATAACTGGTAAGCAACCTGGACTATAATTTGCTATAGAGCCAAACTCTCAACACTTAGAGGAACCATGTCGCCATTCTTTGTCAGTCCTAATAACATTGGCTGTTGAGCTTCAATTAACTTACCTGTGAGGACACAACGTTCATCTTGCTGGGCTGTAGCCGCTATACTCGCTCGAATGTCAGCACGGGAAAATCGGGGTTTCCACTCACCTGATTTTTGCTGCACATAATTCCAGAGAACATTTCTAATCAAAGCTTGATATCCTTGATTGCCTGCTATCTCTTTCAGTTTATCTTTCAGTTCGCGTTCTAAACGGATGCTGGTAACTTCCATGTCGGTGGTTGAGGTGCGTGCGATGGTATGCATTTGATTTTTTCTCCTTATAGATATAGATATGGACAAGATAGTAATACAAGTGTAGTATGTTTAAAGGAATGTTCAATAGATAAAATTTTTTTGAGGTGAATTTTTTTGTGAAATTCATTTACCCCATTTCCAGTCCCTTCCATCCCAGCAACTGTCAGGCCAGTTGGGAAATTGTTGTTGTGGAAGTGGAGTATTTATTTATGGCCGATGGTAGTCAGCATCCAAGACAAAACACAGAGAGTAATTATGATTTTAGATATATCAACTTTGATCTGCTGAATATTAAACCACTATTAGAGATAACAAGCGGGAGGTACAGGGAAAATGTTGTACCGGAATAAGACCAGAAAAGTATCAGGTCAATTTTAGCCCCCGCTGCCGATATAGGTAAAGCGGGGGTTTTTAATCAGTAATTGGTGATTGGTGATTGGTGATTGGTGATTGGTGATTGGTGACTAATGACAGATTTGCAAGCAAACCTGGAATAACAGGAGAGCATAAGAAATGCTGAAATTAAATTATACCGAAAGAAGCTTTTATTTAGAGTGTATCACGCTGTCACTGGAAGAATGGGTGGCGCAAAGAGTGATTTTGGCGCTGCGAATCGGTCAAACGCTACATTTTGAACCTAGCACGGCTTCCTTTTTGCTACCTGTAGATTTACCAGGAGTAGAAAGGCTCAAGGCTGAAGCACAACGAAATGACGGTGAAATTATAGCTCTGTCTACCTGTGATGCTGAGTATTTGGAAATCACCTTGCGGGGTTCTTGGTTATCAGATGGTGCGGAAGAAGCCCAGGGTGTGTTTATAACGACAATGAGCGATCGCACTGAGTTCTTTTTACATAAACTTTGGCAAGAAGCTCAAGTTTGTGCATCTGTTTTAAGTGATTAAATTAGGCAGGGAATAGGGAATAGGGAGGAAAATTTTAGATTTTAGATTTTAGATTTTAGATTGGAGATAACAAAAACAATCCCTGCGGGTTCAGCAGTTGCTCATGGGGGAAACCCCCAAGACCGCACTGCTTCACCAAAATCCAAAATCCAAAATCAATAACTCCTGACTCCTGCTATATTATTGTTCCATTTCTAATAATTCGGGAACTGTGACAAATCTATAACCTTGTTGTTTCAATCCTGTGATAATTTCTGGCAATGCTTTTACAGTTCTTTCTCGATTTCCTCCCCCATCGTGCATTAAAACAATAGCTCCTGGTTTTGCACCTTTAACCACATTTTTCACAAACACTTGATATTTGGCACGGGGATCGGTATCAGCAGAAGTTAAAGACCACATGACAACGGCTTTATTTTGACTTTTAGCATAAGCAGCTAAACCATTATTTAAATAACCTCCAGGGGGACGAAATATAGATGTTTTTACCCCTGTGGTTTGATAGATTAAATCATTGGTTTTTTCAATTTCACTTTTAGCTGTGGCTGGACTCATTCTTTTATATAAATGATTCCAGGTATGATTACCAATGGCGTGACCTTCCGCTACCACTCTTTTAGCAATTTCGGGATGATTTTTTAAAGAACTTCCTACCCAAAAAAATGTGGCTTTGACATCATGTTCTTTGAAAATATCTAACATTGCTTCTGTGGTTGTTGTCCAGGGACCATCATCAATAGTTAACGCAATCACTTTTTCATTGTTTTTGAGTTTGACTTGATAAACTGTCTTGCCTTGAAATTTAGCTGGAACGGTAAAATTCAGGTTTTCGATTTTTGCTGGTGGTTGTGATTTTGTGTTTACTTTATTTTCAGGAATGGAAACACCAAAGGCTTCGCTGTTAGTGTTTGGTTGTGGTGTATTTGGGTTACTGGTACAATCAGTTAGAAATAATGCTATTGTGGCAACAAAAATAATGTTTCTTGTTTTGTTGTCGTTGTTTGTGGAAGTAGAATTAACAAGGTTTAGCATTGATTTCTGTGATATAGTTCACAATATGAGAATTTGAACTTTTACAGTTTTAACAGAAAATCTCAATTTGGGGTAGAGGTTTCATTGGTATAAAATTCATACCCTTAATTCTCAAATATAAGTAACAGAATATACAAAGACAGAGTTTGATAGTTTAGCGGCAGTGAGATTTTCTATCTCCAGATAGATTTTGATGAGCTTTTTAGTGCAAAATTCAACCTAATTCTCTCGTAAGATTGATGAAAATGCTCTGACAGTCAATTAATCTGAAACTAGAAAGAAAATAGAAAAATAGAGTGGAAGAATATAAAAATGAAGATTCTTGATTTTGCTAAATCTAGATGGAAATTAGCATCGAGATTGATAGTATTAGCTTTTGCTTGTACCTTCATATTTTTATTCAATGCTTTTCCTGCTTTAGCTATCAGTAGTTATCAAAGTGAACCAACAGAAGGAACGACACAATTATTAGAAACTCAACGCAAAACTGATGAAGCTGCTAAAAAACCACCCATAGGAATGAAAGAATTTCAAGAAAAAACTAGGAGAGGACTTAACGAGGTTCAAGGAGCAGCTGATATTGAAAAAATGAAGCGTCCTGAAAATACCGAAAGTGGGACTACTTCAGTAGAACAGGAAGTAGAAAGTTTTTTGGAAAAAATTACAGGCAGCAAGCAATAATTCATAATTCATAATTCATAATTCATAATTCATAATTATGATTTTTCGGTTTTGAATTGGTTTTATTGGGTTGATGTGGATAATGTCGATATTTTGAGAACTTATTAAGTAAGTAGTTAATAGTTGAAAGGCAAATAATGAGCATGAATACAATCAATATTGGATTGACAGAAGAACAACGTCGCGGTGTGGTGGATTTGTTAAATCAAGATTTGGCAGATGCTTATGTGCTGGTAGTAAAAACTAAAAAATATCACTGGGATGTTGTTGGTCCTCAGTTCCGCACGCTGCATGAATTGTGGGAAGAACAGTATGAAGAAATTACAGAAAATATTGATGAAATAGCAGAAAGAATTAGAACTTTGGGTGGTTATCCCATTGGTACAATGGAAGGTTTTCTCAATATTGCTACTCTCAAAGAACATAGCGGAGAAATTCCTACAGCAACAGGAATGGTAAATCAATTAGTGGAAGATCATGAGCAGATTATTCGTAATTTAAGAAATCATGTAGATCGTTGTAGTGAAGAATTTCATGATCAAGTTTCCGCCGACTTTTTAACTAATTTGATGGAAGAACATGAAGAAATGGCTTGGATCCTACGTTCATTTATTGAAGGACAAGCATTAGAACCAAATGCCAAACAACAACCAACAGAAACTAAAGTTCCGGTGGGTGTTTAGTTAAGAATTTGCCACACAATTTTCAACACAAAGAGAAGATAAATTAAAAGGAGTAAACAAGTGCCAGAAGGATATCAAGCAGAGCGTACCATCTCAGCTGTATTTAAAGAACAAAAGCAAATTAATGATGTAATTCGTCGTTTACTAAATAGAGGTGTACCGAAAGATCATATTTCAGTGATGGGGAGAAATTTCCAGTCAGAAACGCGAATTTCTGGTTTTATTACCAAGCGCGATGTGATTTTAGGAGGTTTGAGAACAGGGGCAATTTTTGGATCTTTGTTTGGTTCTTTCCTCAGCTTACTTACAGGTGTAGGAGTATTGTTTATTCCTTTTGTCGGACCAATTGTGGCAGCAGGACCTATTGGTGCGGTGTTGCTGGGTGCTGCGAGTGGTGCGATCGCTGGTAGTGCTGGCGCTGGCTTGGTATCGGTTTTTACGGCTATGGGAATGCCAGAAGATAAAGCAGCGGTTTATCAAACTCGTTTACAAGCGGGAGAGTTTTTATTAATGGTAGAAATTCCGAGCGATCGCAGCGGTGAATTTCAATTAATATTAGAAAGTTCTGGTGGTGAAGAAATGCACACCATTGGTAAAACACTTACCCATCCTTGTCCGGGTCCTTGTAACAGTCCAGAAGATTTATCTCCTGAAGTTCGCGCTCATTTATCAGCAGAATCACAACAATTGTTCATTCAGCACTATAACACTGTACTTGATGAAACCAACGATGAATTTACCGCTGAACAATCTGCTTGGGATGCGGTTCATCAACAATTTGATGAAGATGAAAATGGTGTGTGGTCAAAACAAAAAGTTGGTGTTTAATTTCTTTTATTTCCATAACGAGTAATAGGTAATGGGGTAAAACTCATTACCTTTTTATCATTGACTAAATTTTATTTGCTAATATCTCGTAACTCAGGATTCAATCATCTTAAACTCATCCATTAATGACTGGTACGACCAGTAACTAAGCCCCAAATAAAAATGGCGATCATTGCCCCAATAATAGCCACAATTATACCGGGTATGCTCAAGGTTGCGGCTGTAAATTGTAATGTTCCTGTTTCCAATAAAGTAACTAAAGTTCCACCTATTAAAGCACCAATAATTCCTAATACCATTGTGGCTAAAATTCCGCCACCTTGACGACCAGGATAAATAGCTTTAGCGATAGCTCCGGCGATCAGACCCAGAATTATCCAAGCAATAATATTCATAGTTTATTCCATGAAAATTTCCATCTATAGATTAGTAATTTTATCTACTCATTAAGTCTATCAAAAGAGAGATTTAATTAATTGATAATTGATAATTGATAATTAATAATTCATGACTTATAGTTTGTGGGTAATTGTATTTTTTGTGAATAATTAAATCAAATAAATCAAATAAATCAAATAAATCAAATAAATCAAATAAATCAAATAAATCAAATAAATCAAATAAATATTGTGGGGTGGGCATACTTCGACGTAGTTCGACTCCGCACTTCGACTTCGCCCTTCGACACCGCTCAGGACAGGCTCAGGACAGGCTCAGGAAAGGCTCAGGACAGGCTCAGTACAAGTCGCTCAGTACAAGTCTTGCCCGCCAATCGTGTACCTCATGACAAAGGAAAGTGCTGTATTGAAATTGGTATTTAATTGGCATACATTGAGAAAATTCGTTTGCATATCAGGGCTAATGCAACTGTAATCATCATAATTAATGTAATTTTACCACCTGGTATCAATGATTGATAAATACCATCTGTTAACTTTTGTTTTTCTCGTTGTTGCCAACTCATAATTGCCGGAATAATTCCTCCTAAAATCGAAACACTAAATATTCCCGTATAGTCTAGAGCAGTAAAAAATATGCTGGGGTTTATTGTTCCTAAACTCATGGGTGGAAATAGCACAAGTGAGAAAATAGGAAACCGAGAAATTTGATTTTTTGTCATCCGAGAAATGTCTTGAAAGAAATCGACTAAACCGTAAACAAAACCGATAAATGAGGTGATAATTGCGAACTCTGAAAAAACAGTTAAAACTAATCCTAAAATTTCTCCTGCTTCTCCTGAAAGCAAAATTTGTAAGGGATCAAAAACACTGCCACTTTGTGAATTATTCTGGAGGATATCAGGACTAACGCTGCCTAAAATAACAGCATTCCAAGCCAAAAACATCATCAAAGGAATGCCAGAACCGATAATAATTGATTTCCTGATTTTGGTGATATCGCCTTCTAGTTGTGTCACCACTACAGGCACAACGTTATGATAAAAAAGAGCTACACAAATAACAGAAACTGCACCACCGACAGCTTGCCAATTTTGAAAGAGAAATTGTGAGCTTTTTACTTGTCCTGATCCTAGCAGCAATAATCCAAGAAAAGAAGTAATGACAATTGCCACAAAGGCACTATTTAATTTCTGAATAAATCTTTCTTTTCCTAAATAGAGAATGCCACCAAATAACAATGTAAAAGTTGTTGTTCCTATCCAGTTAGGTAAAATATTTTCTAACCCAACTATTTTAGTTAATGTCGATAATAAAATATCTCCACCTTTACTGATATACGCCACTAAAAGGGCGTAGTGCTTAAACAAATATGCACCACCAGCAATTCTAGATCCTGTTTTTCCCAATGTCTTTTCTACAGTTGCCAAAAAACCTATGCTAGTCATGCCTTCTGCACCCATAATATTTAAGGTTACTTCGGCAATTAATAAACCGGAAAATAAGGTGTATAACCAAACTGCAATAATGACAATTGTAGAGGGTAAAATACCCGATGGTAAAGTTACCGCAGGTAGGGCAAGAATACCAGCACCAACAGTAGTTCCAGCTATCAAAGCAGTGCTTCCTAAAACGCTACCTGGTTGATGATTTAATTTATTACCATCAAATTCCAGGTGAGAAAATAATCTGGTGACTTGCTTTTGTTCTGATTTGAGAACTTGATTCATGGGTTTTTGCTTAGATATCTGCCCAAAGCGGCAAGAAAATATTACTTGATATTACTTGATATCAGTAATTTTAGCAAAAATCTCTGATTTCCGCTAATTCCTCGTTTTTCTCGTTCCCATACAGAGTATAAGAATGAATTACAGCAGTTTTCATGTCTTTAGACCACATATTGATGCGAAACCTAAATCAAAATGTGTTTTATTTACCTGAAAATAGCTGTATTAAAAGCTCTGCCTTTATGGGATAGCAGAGTCAGAGACTCTGTGATGGCATTCCCAGTTAGAAACTGGGAACGAAATAACGAGATAAAGGGGAGGTTTTAAACTTTGAATGAAAAAATTGTCAATTATCAATTGATAACTGATTTTTTAAACAAACCGCTTTGTAAACTCATACATTAAATCTACTCTTCCTTTACGTAACATAGCGGGATCTAATCTTTCTGTAGTATTGCAAGTCATCAAAACCACTAAATGCTGCTTCATTTGTACACCAGATTCATCAATTACACTTTGGTACAAAGTCCCATCTAACAAGGCTAAAATATGTTCAGTTTTGTTGTTATATTGGGCTACTTCTGAAGCTCTATCTTGAGCTAAGTTATCAGCTTCGTTGATGATGATACAAATTTTCTCTAAATAGTTGGGTGGCACAAAGTTAGTAATGGCATCATGATCCAAAATAAAGATGACATAACCTAAAGGTACTAAAATTTCTTTGGCTACTGATTGTGTCCATGCTGTTTTTCCTGTACCTGGTTCTCCATGTACCACAATTGCTAATTGATTTTGATTGAGAATAGCTTGCTGCACTGAATCAGTAAAATCTTGAATTTCTTGGGGAAATGTGCGAATGGGAAATTGATTATGAACTTTACCGACACGGCTTTGATATCCACTTAACATCACTGCTAAATCATAAGTGGCTTTATTGATTAATGGGGCTAAATTTTTTGACATTAAAGTATATTGTCTGCGTCCCCGATCATAGGGGTCAATTTGTAACCAAATATCGTGTTGAAACCAGTAAGCATAAACGGTATTGACGACATCTAACCGTTCCCAACTAACAAATTTTTCGACGGGGAAATAGAAATCTCTTTCTGCATAATATTGGGTGATAATATCAGGACGTTCCAATAAACGTAGAACGCGCAAAACAGTAATTTCTTGCAATAAATTCAGTACATAATCAATAGGAATGCTGTTACGGCTGACAAATTGGACAATGGGAGTTTCTGTACTTAAAACGTCTTTATAACGATAATCTGGTGTGAGTGCATCGGGTGTGACGAAGTTCCAAAATTTCTGAAATTCACTACGAGTATAGTCAGAAGCTAAATTTAATATATTTGCCCACCAGGTATAATCTTTTCTGGCTAAAGCGTCTGCATAAAAACTGACTAGATTAATACTTCTTTGTGTTAACTCTTGAGTATCATTTAATATTAGTTGTTGGAAATAGTCCCAATCAAAATCACGCTGAAATGGTCGCCAACCACTAGCTAGTAGGTTGTGACGATTGTTGTTCGCGGAACTACTATCATTATTTCGGAAATAGTCAAAATCCATAGGAGTCAGTAGTCAGTAGTGAGGATTAGAGGCGTTCCAGTGGAACGTCCGTACAGGAGTCAAACCTGGTTGATATTTGATTCTTGTTACATAATTAGTCTGGTATATCTTACAATGTAACTTTATACTACATAAATATAGCTACGTCAAGTATTATGCTTAAAATTGTTCAGTTTGAGCAAGTATCATATCACTTCTTTACAAACCTACAAAATACCATCGCAATTCAAGTAATATTTCTAGCAATGTTTATCGTCTGCTGTATTTAGGAAATTTCTCAATTGATGGGGGTATATGGCAATTTCGCATATATTGACAGCAAAATAAATCACTGAAGTCATAAATTTAACAGTTTATTTTCATACTGGATAGGATGTTTAATGCAACTAGTGTAATTTAATTTTTTGCTTATAGATATGTCAATAGTGATACTAAAGTAAATAACTATGCCTTTTTTCTCTACAAAGTTATTGTGAACTTATGAGGAAAATATTCTGTAATTTTGCATATAATCAAGGGGTGTCTACTAAAGCTATTCAGATTGAGTTGTTCTTTCCTGTTGAATGTGGGTAAGGATGATCAACTGAGTGGCAGCAAAACACTAGCTAATCTTGAATCAGCACGTCTTATGGTTTGTGGGATTATCGCCTAGTTTGACTATCAAGACGATAAAGCCCAATTTAATCTTCTGGAGACTAGATGTATCTGACACATTCATTCATGAGTGATGAAAAGAAGCAAAACTCTCAGCCGCCTTTGATTTTGGTAGTAGAAGATCATGATGATAGTCTATTACTACTTAGTTATACTTTGGAGTTACTAGGGTGTAGATTTATTTGTCAAAATGACAGTTACACTACACTCCTAGTAGCAAAAGAATATCAGCCAGACTTGATTTTGTTGGATATTCTGTTACCTGGGTTGAATGGTCTAGATGTTGTGCGATATTTAAAGCAAGATCCATTAACTCGCCACATTCCTGTTGTTGCTGTTACAGCTTTAGCTGGCAGGGAACAGCAAGAACGTATCCTGGGCGCAGGTTTTGACGACTATATCAGTAAACCCTATATGCTGGAGGATTTAGAGGCAATTATTCGTCGTTTTCTTGATCACAAATTTGAGCCTTATTCTCCGTTTGAACCATGCAGGTAAATAGAATCAAAATTTTTATGACTTCAAAATTTTTATGACTAATCTTTGCTGTCACAGGGTTTTATTTCTGACTCCTGACTCCTGACTCCTGACTCCTGACTCCTAAAAAATTAAGTTTCCTTTGGCAGTTTGATTTTGAATATACTACCTTTACTTAATTCTGATAAAAGTTCGATTTTTCCACCATGCGCTTCTATGATTCTTTGTGATAAATGCAGTCCTAAACCACTACCTGATCTTTTATTTCTCCCTTGACGAAATCGCTCAAAAATTGTTGCTTGATCTTCTGGTGCAATGCCATAACCAGTATCTTCAATTTCAATTACTACTTCACCTTGATGTGTTTTGGTGGGGCAAGTTTTCAAAATGCGAATTTCTACACCGCCTGTATCTGTAAACTTGATTGCGTTACCAATTAAGTTATTCAACACTCGGCGTAGTTCTAATCTATCACCTAAGACAATTCCTCCATGATTTTCTACCTGGTTTAACTCATGGGTATCTAATTTGAGAGTTAAGTTTTTCTCAACAGCAAGGGGAGTTAGTTCACTGATGACTTCTTCAGATATTTCTGTTAAGTCGCATTTTTCCAAATTTAAGGTCTTTTTACCTGCCTCGAAGCGATAAACTTCTAGTAAGGTATTGACCATTTGCATTAAATTTTGGTTACTGCGAATCATCACAGCGATCGCTTGTTTCATTTCTGGAGAAATTTTACAAAAAGTCTCCTGTTGAAACAAAGCTAACATTCGATCAGCTGCTACTAAAGGTGTGCGTAAATCATGAGTCAGACGCGAAACAAAATCTTCTCGCTGATGGGTCATTTTTTGTTGATCATCAATACTATGCTTCAGTCGCAATAGCGATCGCACTCTGGCTAATAATTCATCAGTATCAAATGGTTTGCGAATAAAATCATCAGCACCCGCATCTAACCCTTCCACTACACTAGATTCATGAAAAGCTGTGATTAACAAAATTGGAATATAACCCAGATCAGGATTATCGCGAATTCTCCGTGTTACTTCATAACCATCCATTCCTGGCATCATCACATCTAGTAAAATCAGATCCGGTGGAGATTGTGCCACTTTTTGTAAAGCAGTTGCTCCATCTGATACTAAATCAATTTCATAACCCTCACTCTCTAAGAGTGTTTGTACTAAAATTAAATTATCTCTTGTATCATCAACGGCGAGGATACGATCAACCTTATCACTTTTGACAAAAGACATAGTTTATGTTTACAACTTTTTGGTCATTAATCTAAATTAATCTACTCTGGAATCTACACTTGGGAATTTACATGGAAGTTGACAGTAATTTAAAGTTTCAGATCAGGATATCCTAGCGAAACTTTATTGAATTGAAATGGTAGGTGAGGTAGATTTTGCTGAGAATAATAAATTCCATCATCACTACCGACATTCCAACTATAATTATCTCTAGTATTATCTCCCGCATGAGGTGATAATGAGATTTGACGTGGCAATTCAATTTTAAATACCGAACCCACTCCTAATTGACTTTCTAGAAATATTTTACCTCCCATCATTTGTACCAATGAATCAATAATTGCTAAACCCAGTCCAGTTCCTGGATATTTACGACTAATACCTTGATCTACTTGTCGAAATGCCTCAAAAATATGTTGATAATCTTGAGGGGAAATACCAATTCCTGTGTCTTTAATACTAATTGATAATTGATTTCTGGTAATTTCTTTCACTTCTACTTTAATGCTTCCATACTCTGTAAATTTAACCGCATTGGAGAGCAGGTTAATTAAAATCTGATGTACGCGCACCGGATCATTAAATACCAAAGTATTTTCTAATTCTATTTCCACTAACAAAGATAACTTTTTTGCTTCCGCTAAAGAACGAATTTCACCTACAGTATTATTAACTATCTTTGATAAGTCACATATTTCCGGTTTTAGTTCTAATTTACCAGCCTCCAATTTAGAAAAGTCTAAAACTTCATTCAATAACATCAGTAAATGCTTACCATTATTGAGGATACGCTCTACCAGATCCGCTTGCTGATTGGTAAGTTGACCAAATTTAGGACGT
>NZ_BJCE01000162.1:0-12508 GCF_005402885.1 Sphaerospermopsis reniformis | reverse complement strand
TAACCTATATTAGCGAATGCTTCACCCTGTTCCACTATGGGGTTTAACAGAAGAGGGCAAAGCATTGGCAATTTTACATTATCGAAATCAATAAAGATGTTTGAGCCAATGCTTTGCCCCTACAAATAGGACAATGAAAATTGTATTGATTGAGCGATCGCACCACATTATATAATCCTGTAGGGGTGAAGCATTAGCATGGTAAAAATAGACAACAAACAGATAACCTATATTAGCGAATGCTTCACCCTGTTCCACTATGGGGTTTAACAGAAGAGGGCAAAGCATTGGCAATTTTACATTATCGAAATCAATAAAGATGTTTGAGCCAATGCTTTGCCCCTACAAATGGGACAATGAAAATTGTATTGATTGAGCGATCGCACCACATTATATAATCCTGTAGGGGTGAAGCATTAGCATGATAAAAATAGACAACAAACAGACAACCTATATCAGCGAATGCTTCACCCTTCCCCATAACCATGACGCTATTAACAGGAATTTAATTTATGCCTTATAATCCCGAAATTCACCACCGTCGTTCCATCCGATTAAAAGGATATAACTATTCTCAAATAGGAGCATATTTTGTCACTATTTGCACCCATCACCGTAATTGTTTATTTGGTGAAATTGTCGATGGTGAAATGAAATTAAATACAAATGGTGAGGTAGCAAGGGGTTGTTGGTTATCTATTCCTCGGCATTTTCAAAGTGTAGAGTTAGATGAATTTCTGATCATGCCCAATCATGTACATGGAATTATTATCATAGTTAAAAGTGAAGCAAAGCAAGATTTTTCACAATCGTTTTCTGATGGGAAGGGCGAAGCATTGGCAAATTTCAATTATCAACAACAACAAAATTTATCGAGCCAATGCTTCGCCCCTACGGTCCCTGGAATTAAACAGGTGAAAATTAATGGCACAAAACCACAATCTTTGGCAGCAATAATTCAAAATTATAAATCTGTTTCTACAAGGCGGTTGAATCGCATCAATAAAGCTCAAGGAAATGTGATTTGGCAACGTAATTTTCATGAACATATTATTCGTAATGAGGAAGAATTACAAAATATTCGTCAGTACATTGTCAACAATCCAATAAATTGGGCAGAAGATGAGGAAAATCCTGTAAATGCTAATTAGCGATCGCCTTCATTATTGAATTATTAGTCAAAAAAACCCCCTGTTGGGAGGCTAAAGACAACTTATCAATTGATAATTGATAATTGATAATTGATAATTGTTTTATTCAAGGCTTCCGCCGTGAGCGTCAGTGGTCAGTGAGCCTGTCGAACTGCCGAACGGTTTCAAACCTCCCCTTTCAAGTAAAAAAAGCAGAAAATTTAGCTTTTTTAATCCTCGGATTTTCAGGTACAGGTAATTGTCCATTATTGAAAAACCTAAACCAGCACAACAGCAATTGATCCGCCTAAAGCCGCAGAAATACCAGAAACAACCGCCGTCGCAAACAACCACCAAGCAGCATTAGCAGCAGCTTTGCGGGTTTCTTCTGCTTGACGTTGTGCTTGATGTTTTACCTGTTCTAGCCGATGTTGTGCTTCATGTTGTAGCTGTTCTGCTCTTTGTAAAACCATATTCCGAGCGTGTTCTATTCTGTCAATAATGCGGTTAACATCTGCCTCAGAAATATCTTCACGGGAACTGAAAATAGCTACTAAAGTTTCACGATTGAAATGAGACAAGCGATCACGCAATGCTTCAAACCCAGCTTGAGGATCTTCAAATAATTGACGGATATCATGCTGTATTCCTTCATAATTCAATTCTGGACGTTCTAGAGAATTAAGATAATTACGAATCCTGGCAAAAATGCCTTCAATTGCATCTTGAATCCTTCTTTGAATACCCCGCACCTGTTCTACAAATTGCTCACGCACTGAGATCATATTATCAGCAATTCTCGCTGCTTCTTCATCTGTAATATCTTCCCGAATTTTCAACAAAGCGATAATTGTTTCTCTATCGAAATGGGAAAGGCGATCGCTGAAACTTTCCATCCCCACTCTGGGATCATGCAACAATAAATGCAAATCTCTTTTAATTCCTTCTGGGTGCAATTCCTCTTTACCCGTATGTCGTAAATACTCCTGCAAATAAGTTTGAAAATTTTGCATTCTTTGTTGTGTTCTTGTCGCTAACCGACGGGGCGCACGGACAATATTTCTAATGGATGTCTGTACATTATCAATGATTTGATTAACTTGTTCCTCACTCAAGTCTTGACGTTGACTTAACAATTTCACCAAAGTATCTCTATCAATCCGCGATAATCGGCGACGCAATACCATAACACCCTCTCTAGGGTTTTCAAACAACCTTGTGAAATCTCGTTGAATACCTTCAGGATTCAATTCTTCCTTACCAGTATTTCGCAGGTAATCTGCAATAGTCGTGGTGACAGAATCATATTGTTCCCGTGCTTTTTCCCCCACAAATTGCGGTATGTGGCGGATGTTATGCCATGATTCTTCTACTACATCAATAATTTGATAAACTTGTGCTTCTGTTAAATCTTGACGTTGACTTAATAATTGCACCAAAGTATCTCTATCAAAGCGAGATAACCGCACCCGAATGGCTAAAATTCCCGCTTGGGGGTCTTCTAAAAGTCGTTTTAAATCAGCGCGAATAGCATCAGGGTTTAATTGTTCTTTGCCTGTATTTCGCAGATATGATTCCACATTTAACCAGAGAGTTTCCGCTTGATGTTGTGCCTGTTGTGCCAGTCCTAAAGATTCTACCAACACGCGATCGCGCTGCATTTCCAATTCATCTAAAATCGGATCTAAATCCCGTTCTTGAATATCATTGCGTGCTAACAGAATCTCAGCCATTTCTTCCCGTTCAACTTGTGCTAGTCGTCGGGATAAAGTTTGATAATCTGCTTCTGGATCTGCCAACAGCGGTTTAAAATTATTCTCAATTCCTGCTGATGTTAAATCTGCTTTCGGAGTCACCAGTAAATAACTTTCCACTCGTCTTTGCAAATCTTGGACAATTTCTCTTTCTTCCTGCGCTGTTACTATTACCAAAACCTCATCCCGCACCATTACCAATTGATCAGCAATTTGGTAAATTTGTGCTTGAGCTAATAATCCCTTAGCTTGCAAAATATTGATAAAATCTTGACGGTTAATTTGCTCTAATTCCCTACGTATTACCCCAGGATCAGCCGCAGGATCATAAATCACATCTCGAAATTCTTGGGCAATTCTTTCTTGACTGAGTTGCCAAGGATAAGAGTTAAGTAAGTAGTTGTCAATATCTGCACGAATGGGATTATAAGGTTGTTCTGTAACTTGTTCTATGACTTTTTCTCTAGCAGTATTTAAGGAACGCCAAATTTTTTCTACATCTAAATCAGACAAATCTGCCCTACCTAACACTACCCCAGTCAGTGCTGATATTGCTTGTTGCATCATTCCTGGTTTTTGTTCTGTTTCTTTGGTAGAGTGAATTTCAGTAATTAATTGGTCAAGTTTGGCGTTAAGTTCATCGGTTTTGGGTTGTCCCGAAGGAAGGGATTTCAGATAGTTTACCAACTCACCTAAACTTTCTTTCGTAGGTTTTTGTTGACTCACTACTTGTTCCCAAACATTTTGTAAAGCGTCAGCAATGCGGTTAACTTCTCGTTTGGATAAATCGGTGCGACTGTTAACTAAATCAACAAACTGTTGACGGTCGATTTTTCCCAAGTCTGGACTGGTGGCGATCGCTTTAAATTGTGGTTCATTAAGTAAGCTTTTAAACTCATCCCGAATCTGCGATATATCAAGTTCTGGGGGACGTAGTTTTTCTATGTAATGTTCTACGTTTTGGCGAATACTTGCGGGGGGAATGGCGCTTCCTAATTCCCGACGCACCGCCGAGGCAGCCGCTTCCGCAGTAGCTACCACTTGCTGATTTACAGACCTAGCGCCTAATGCAGCTGTAGCTGTACCCATAATCGCCTGAAAACTGGCAGTAGCCGTATTCACAACCGAACCTATTAAAGAACCAACTGTAGTTGAACTTACCCACATTAGTAATAGAAAATACGCTCCCCAAATGACTAAACCTAAAATTGCTCCTAATCCCGGATCTAAAATTAATAAACTCAATTTTACAGCTAAGAAACAAGCGATGAATAAAGCAATTGTGACTGTAACTAATGTCCAAATTCCCAACCTCGTGCCAATTTTGCGAATTGTGCCACCAAAACTTTCAATTTCCTGAGATTCTGAAGGATGTCCCAAATAGGAAATACCCGCAGCAATTGAGAGATTAGTTAACACTAATTGAAAGGCAAAGGCGAGAATTACTCCAGAAATTAAAGCCACAAAAAAGCGCGGACCCGATGTGAGAATCGAAGCCTGTGCTGGTGTGACGTTGGGAGTAGTTACAGGTACTTGTGCTATCCACAATAAGTGTTTGTATAGTTCCTGCATCATTTCTATTTCCTACCTCTAAGTTTAATTTAAATTTGCACTGCCAAGTTAGTGTTTTACTCCTGACTCCTGTACGGGCGAAGTAGGGGCGAAGCATTCGAGCGATTAATGATCGGTATTTCCCAAAGGATATTTTCCGAATGCTTCGCCCTTACAGGGCGATAAATTATCAATTTTATGAAAAGGATATTTTCCGAATGCTTCGCCCCTACGACTTCTGACTCCTGCTATAATTACAAAGCTATGCACCATAAGGGTTTGACCGCCTCACTAATGACCACTGCTGGATGTGAATATTCAACTTGTCCAACCTTCAGAATCCAAGAAATTAGGGGATCTTAGCATCCATCTCAAGTGGGAAAGCCTTATATAACGTTAGATATAAGTTGATGATTTTACTATTGTAAATTTATATAAATTCTAGCTGATTTATTAATATCAATACTGCTATTCTTTAGGTGAACATTTTTTTGCTTGGATTGTAGTAATTCAATTTTTGAAAGCTGGTTTACGTTTATTTAAATTAAATTAAAAATTTTTTTCACCATCTCAGGGTAGATTTGTCTGGGTAAATAGCTTTTAAATTATCGTCCCTAAGAAGTGCCTATAGTTTGTACCTATAGGCATAAAACAACTGTGTGTGTAAAAGCTACATTAAAGTTAAGCATAAAAAAAGTGAACAAAAGATTCAAAACATTAAACTTGAAACTTGTGAAACTTGTGAAACTTGTTGAAATTTGGAGGTAAAAAATGGAAACTCGCTCATCTACTGATATACCACCCGTTGCTAAAGCTTATAATGGTGTAGATCGTAATGCCTTTATTTTTGGTTGGAATCCTCAAGCAGAATTGTGGAATGGACGCTTGGCAATGATTGGATTTTTAGCTTATCTACTTTGGGATTTAGCTGGTTATAGCGTTCTTCGTGACATTTTACACATCTTGAGATATTAACGTCAGATCAGAAAGGAGATCCAGGAGTCAGGAGTCAGGAGTCAGGAGTTATTTATTTTGGATTTTGGATTTTGGTGAAGCAGTGCGGCCTTGGGGGTTTCCCACATGAGCAACTGCTGAACCCGCAGGGATTGTTTTTGTCATCTCCAATCTAAAATCTAAAAAATCTAAAATCTAAAATTTTCCTCCCCATCTCCCCTATCTTGTAACACCTAAATCCCTGACTTCTCAAAGAAGTTAGGGATCTATAGGACTCCTATTTGATTTTTGAAAAAACTCCGTACACCCAAATCATCTAAAACCCTATTCCCTATTCCCTATTCCCTACCTCCACGGAAAATTTATAAATCAAATCGGAACACTATATTTTTCGAGCATTTTGTTTTATGTTTAAAGTAAAAAACGCACCAACACATACAAAGCTGAAGTTATCAGCTGCAATAAGGTAACAGGAATACCATAATGTAAAAAAGTCTTAAAAGAAATTCTTCTACCATGCTGTTCAGCAATACCAGCAGCAACAATATTAGAAGATGCTCCCACCAAGGTGCCATTTCCCCCCAAAGTTGCGCCAAACATCATGGCATAAAACAGTGGTAAAACTTCTGGGGGAAACTGTCCTTGAAAATCTGGTGATAAAACTTCTGCTGGTGCTAATCCCACATTCACAAGATATTGTTTCAACAAAGGAACCATTGCCACAACTAAAGGAATATTCGGTACAACACTTGATAAGATTCCTACTACAAATAACAAAAGTACAGAACCTAGCAAAATATTTTTACCTAAAATTAGCCCTAAAACACCTGATAAACTCTTAATCACACCTGTTTTATCCAGTCCTCCGATCAGGACAAAAATGCTCATAAAAAATATTAAGGTACTCCAATCTACATCTCGCAAAATATTATGAACTGAATCAATTCTGCTTTTGTGTGCCAGTAATAAAGCTAAAGCAGCACCTAACAAAGCCACTGCCGCAGGGGAAATAGGTATTGGTAAAGATTCACCAATTACAAAAAATGTTAACACAAAAGCTACTATCACTCCCCCTACTATTAAAACTCGTGGATGATTGATTTGGGGATGGGGTAATTCTGCTAAATCATCTAAGTTTTTATGCCAAATTTTTCTAAATAAAATTGGTAGTGTTACTACAACAGTCAAAACAGCAATTACTCCTCCTAAACTTAATTTCCCTAAATAATCTATGAAGCTAATATTTACAGCATCACCTACAATAAATGTTGCAGGATCTCCTACTAATGTTAATAATCCGGCACTATTAGCAACAAACACCATCAAAATTAATAAAGGGACAAAATTAACTCCTATTTCTTCTGCTATTGGCGGAATTAATGGAGCTAATAACATGACTGTAGTAGCATTAGGTAAAACAGCACAAATTGGCGTAACTAATGCCACAATACCTAATAGTAATTTTTTGCCACTTCCTTGAGCAAGAATGACTATTTGTGTAGCTATATAACTAAAGATATTAGTCGGTTCAAATGCTCTTACTAATACCATCACACCAAAAAATAAACCCAAAGTTCCATGACTTTTACCAATATAACTAACGGCTTCTGGTAAAGTCATGATATTAGCAAAGACTAATATTAATGCTCCCAAAAAAGCAGCTACCATTAGATCAATCCATTCCGTCATGATTACCACAATGACGGTGATAAATGTGATAACGCTGAAAACAGCTTGCCAGTTTTCCATATCATCTTCCCTGATAATGTGATTGTTTTTTATTGTGTGAAAAAGAGCGAAAAAGCCACCTATATGTAACTATAGGCGACTTAATAGTTGATTATTGGTGCATGGGCATTAAAAATGTATTAAGTAATTATTAGGTGATTAATCAAGACACCGAGGAATACCCAAAACAGCACAGGGAAAATGAGGATCTAAACTTTCAATCACAGGATGATTGATAGATTGACAACCTAAAACTAGAGCATCAGCAGTTTCTAATTCTACAACTTTTTTCAGTTCAGTAGATAAGTTACCAAATCGTAGATGAGATTTAAAATCACTCTGCCATTCTTGGGCTAAATTTTTGGCTTGCCAAAGAATTTTATCTGCTTTTTCCGGTGCTGAAGTGGTAAGTAACTGAGGTTTTGATGGCGTTAACACCATTGTTGTTGATTGGCTTAACTCAAAATATTGATGTGTCAAACTAGCCCAATTTGGTGGATAATTGAATTTATGATAATCAGAAATACTTGCCTGTTCTTCTAACACATAAACAGCCTGAACATTGACTTGAATATTGCTTGCTAAATGGGTTTGATGTGCAATACAAAAAGCAATATCTAAGGCTGTATGACTATTAGGAGAACCATCATAACCAACAATTAACTTGATGGATTTTACCGGTGAATTTTTCTCACTCAGGCATTTTTTTGGAGCAGGTAGTAATACCATTTGCTCAATCAGGTCATGGCGACCAATAGCACCTTGCAAACGTGCTAACAATGGCTTGATTGTCACAGCTTTAACTTCTCTCCCTTGAAACGAATGATGAATGAGAAGCAGGGATGCCAATTTTAGATTTTAGATTTTAGATTTTGGATTCATAAGTAAGTATTCCGCTATCAGTAATCAGCAATCAGCTTTTTTAAACGCACCATGAAAAACCACCATTTTATCACCAAATGACTAATCAAGGATTCTGATTTCTGACTCGTTAATTCTTACATTCCTAGTTCATCCAAAATCATTGACTAAAATCGCAGATTGATTAAGGAAAACCCAATAACAACTGGTATTACAGCCAAGGTTTTGGGAGTTCCTTCCATTGCCGACGGAGTTAGCTGACGGGCTAAGACTGGAAGGTGTCTTTCAATTAAGATTCGCCCCAATTATTTGGTTCCTCCGCTTCAAATCCAGCTTTCATGAATTTGAATTAGGCTACCCACAGATAAGCATTCAGCGATCAGTAATCAGCAGTCAGCTTTTTAATGGTTACGCCCAAAATCTGTATTTGATCATCTACCGATTTATCAAATATTCTGAAATACTGATGCCTCAATCCTGAATACTGACGTTAAAAGTAGAAATTCAAAATTTTAAATGTTCAAAATTTTAAATGTTCAAAATTTTAAATTTCTACTTTTTGAATTGTAGCTTATATTTCTGAATTTGTATACCCAGGAAATAATAATTTATTTTACTCCTCTGAAGTAAAGTAACGGTCTAAAAAATTCAAGGCGTGGTTGCGTAATTCAAAGTATTCTTTAGAATTGCGGATCGCACTGTGATCGCGTGGACGTTTAAACGGAACTTTGAGAATTTCTCCGATAGTGGCGCATGGTCCATTGGTCATTAGAACAATGCGATCTGACATATAAATTGCCTCATCTACATCATGGGTAATCATCATGACTGCTTGACGATGATTTTCCCAGATATCTAATACCTGACGCTGCAATTTACCACGAGTTAAAGCATCTAAAGCCCCAAATGGTTCATCCATTAATAACATTTTCGGACGAATTGCTAAAGCTCTAGCAATACCCACCCTTTGTTTCATACCTCCAGAAATTTCATCGGGATATTTATCTGCGGCTGCCGTTAAGTTTACCATTGCCAAGTGTTCATTCACAATGCTAATTTTTTCGGCACGATTTGCACTTTTTAGCACTTCATCCACAGCTAAACGGATATTTTCCCGCACAGTTAACCACGGTAACAAGGAATAATTTTGAAAAACCATCATTCTATCTGCACCTGGTTTGCGGATTTCTTTACCATCTAAGCGAACTGAACCTGATGTGGGTTTTTGAAATCCACCAATAATTTTGAGTAGTGTTGATTTTCCACAACCAGAATGACCAATTACAGAAATAAATTCATCTTCACCAATTGTCAAATTAACGCCATCTAAAACAACAAACTCTCCTTTATCTGCTGTGGGATAAGACTTCACTAAATTTTCAATTTCTAAAAATCCGTGACTGGGCTGAACTTGTTGATAATTATCATTTTCTAAGGAAGTATATCTCATGATTAAATTCTCCTGAATTAGTTAATAGTTTGTCGTGAAAATTAAGACATGAAGAAACGAATGGGAGCATTTGCTTTGATAGCAAAACTATTGAGATAGCCGACGGGATCACTGGGATCAAAGCCTTTTTTATCTATGAATACTTCTGGGGGTTCAACTTTATAATCATCCTTGGGACATGGAATCCCCATTTCTGTGGCTATCTCTCGATATAAATCTGTTCTCCAACCTTTTTCGGCTACTTGTTCAGCGTTTTTAGGGATTTCTTTAATTTGTCCCCAGCGTGCTGCTTGAGTCATTAACCAAATACTCCGAGAACGCCATAAAAAGGTGGAATGTTCTCCTGGTTCTTGAGGAACGTTATCAGGCAGATCATAAAAAATTGTGGTATCTTCAGCTTTGATTGTGCGGTCTTTACCATCAAAACCACCATAGTTGTAATTACCAATAATTCCTGGAGCAGTCAATTTGCTAATGGGCGCATCTTGCTTTTTTGGTTTTGCACCAGTAAAAGAACGATCTGTTAATAATTCGGCTACTTCTTGGTGGTTTTCGGGTTTACTGCAATACTGACAAGCTTCAATCATTGCCTTTACCAAAGAGCGGTAAGTTTTGGGATAATTGACTATAAAAGATTCCATTACTCCTAATAGTCTGTCTGGGTGTCCGTACCAAATTTCTTTACCTTGAGCGAATGTAAAACCAATACCTTCGTTACCTGTAATTGCTCTGGTGTTCCAAGGTTCGGCTACCATGTATGCTTGCATTGCCCCAATTCTCATATTTGTCACCATTTGCGGTGGGGGAGTAATAATGATGCGAAATTCTTTAAATGGGTCAACACCAGCAGCAGCAGCAAGATAGCGAGCAAAGTATTCATAAATAGCAGAACTCAGAACTACTGCCCAAACCTTCTTTTCTGGGGGTTGTTGGTTAAAATAACCTCGAAAATCTCGCCCAAATGCTTCTAATGCCCCATCACCGTATTGTTGCTGATATTCATACCAAGGACGTATACCAAAGTCCCACATATCTTTATTCATGGTCATGGCGTTACCATGTCGGTGTATGGTCATAGCTGCACATAGGGGGGCATGACGCGCACCTTCTGCACCTATTCGAGCGTTAGTGACTGCACCAGAGACGACGGGGGAAGCGTCGAGACGACCAAATATTAACCCGTCGCGGGAGTTTGCCCAACTAGCTTCGCGGTTGAGTTTGACATTTAAGCCATATTTGCGGAAGAAACCTTTTTTCCAGGCGATCGCAAATGGCGCACAATCATTAACAGGAACATAACCAATAATAAGATCAGGTTTTTCTAATTCTTGAGGTTTAACTACTGGTTCTACAGCTAAAGCTTCTGCTGTCAGTCCTTTAGCAGACCTATCTCCAGAAACAGCACAGGATGACAACGCTATTCCCGCAGTCGTTAAACCTATTCCCTTGATAAAATCTCTGCGAGTCCAATTATTTTCACTCATAATTGTCTACAATTTTGAATTTTAGATTTTAGATGATGAAAAATTCAATGGATAAGCTTTGTCAGCTTCCATCTTTTGACATCATTTTGCAAATTGGTATCAGTTTTATCTCTCAATGTGGAACAGGCATCTTGCCTGTCATAGATTTAAGATTTAACTATCTTGCCTGTCATAGCTGTAACTAAATTTTTGACGTTTTCCCTGTTTACTTCACACTTCCTGGACGATGGGTAACAAATTCTTGAAGTTTACCCACCGCGTAATCTAAAACTAAACCAGTTAAACCAATTACAAACACCGCCAAAAATACAGAACTGAGATTTAAACGACTCCATTCGTCCCAAACAAAAAACCCAATTCCAATACCACCTGTTAACATTTCTACAGCCACAATTACCAGCCAAGCAATACCTAAACTAATCCTTAAACCTGTGAAAATATAAGGCAAACTGGCAGGCCAAATAATTTTAATAATCTGCCGCCAACGTGGCATTTCTAACACCTGTGCCACATCTATATAATCTTTGGGTACGCTAGAAACTCCCAAGGCAGTATTAATCATAGTCGGCCAAAGGGAAGTAATGAAAATCACAAAAATAGCTGAAGGATCTGCCAAATTGAAAATAGCTAAGGAGATAGGCAACCAAGCTAGGGGTGAAACAGGTTTAAATATCTGAATGATGGGATTAAAAGCCAGCATTGCTGGTCTAGACATCCCTATTAAAAACCCACAGGGAATTGCTACTAATGCACCTAAACCAAAACCTAATATTACCCGGCGTAAACTTGCTAATAGTAACCAACCAATTCCTAAATTACCGGGTCCTCGTTCATAAAAGGGATTTAAAATGTAGTCAAGATTGGCAATTAAAGCTTCAGGTGGTGTAGGCATTAATTCATGATTAGCAAATGCTATTACCCACCAGAGTAAAATTATTCCTGAAAAACCCACAACGGGCAATAAGAACTCATCACGAAAAATGACAGGTTTTGCTTTTTTCCACGCCAATTGTCCAGCCACAGCAAAAATTGCAGCTAAATTCAGTTGTAAAATCATATTGTAACCTCAACAGAGTTCAGTACAGATACACTGAATCTGAGCAGTACCAGCCTTGGACACTGATGAGATCAAAACATTATCAAATGCTGTCTCTTCAGTCCCCTCTCAATGCCTACGAAGTTAGCTGACGGACTAGGGTTGAGAGATACCCCTTTTTGGGCAATTTTAGCTGATTTCCTAACATTAACTTAGGAATTTATTAACCAATCGCCACAAAAATACGCCCCAAAACTTGGTTCCTCCGTTCCAACGCTGTTGACTCTGGTGCGTTGGATTAGGCTGACTTACTCATAATTAATAGTAACAGCAAAAATTTAGCATTGATATACAGTAATAACATCAGTATCTAAACTAAAAATTAGTTACTTAACTACTGATATCAAGCAGTTTAATTGATTTTGCACAGTACCAGGACTTACGCAACTGGCACAGCGATCGCTAATTATTAGTATATGTGTACTGCAATAATGAAGATGTTATTGAATCAGACTGATTGAGAATTGTTAATAGTAATAGATTAAATAAATGACGGGTAT
>NZ_BJCE01000161.1:0-12642 GCF_005402885.1 Sphaerospermopsis reniformis | reverse complement strand
TTGGGGACCACCAATATACTTTAAAGTTTGGTTATAATTCTCATTAATAGTCAACCGCACTTCTGAGATTTGCCCAAAACTGCGAATGTAATCATTTGTCTGGGACTTTGCATGGTATTCAGATACTACCCGTCCTAATTCCTGCAAGTGCATTTCATTTAACTTACCCTGGGAAAAAAGTTCACTAAATAAGGCATCTTGGGGAAATTGACGCATTTTTAGCGCATATTCTACAACTTCCCCCGTTCCCGCTAAATGGTATTGTTCTCCTGTGCAGGTAATAGGTAATACTTGCAAATACAGTTCACCTGCGCCTCGCTGATTTAAACGTAACTCTTCCTGGCAACAATGTAACCGCTTTTCTAATGTGGAATAATCTAAAAAGCCAAAATTTATAGGTTTTTTCAGTTTATAGACATATTCTCCAGTGAGTAACACATAAGAAGCATGAGTTTGAATCAGTTGAATTGGTTCTGTTACCCCATGAGGATAAAATCCTGGTTGTAACATTTGTTCAATTAAAGCTGGAAGATTAGCTTGTGTCATAATATTTATACCAGTGTTGGATGTTGGAAGTTGGATTTTTGGAAGTTGGATTTTTAGCCGCAGATAAACACAGGTCAACCCATACAAGTATCAGCGGAAATAATTTTAGAAGATATAGCTGTAGACAGAGTAGTTAGGACATTCTCAAAAGCTAAAAGCTAGTGATAATAAGGGTTTTACTCCTGACTCCTGTACGGGTGTTCGCGAAGCGTGCTGGAAGCATCAGCATTCGGGCGACCAATTATCAATTTTATGAAAAGGCTATTTTCCGAATGCTTCGCCCCTACGACTCCTGACTCCTGCTATATTAACCCTGATAGCTTAACAAAAAAAACCAGGGGTTTAACCCTGGTTCATTCAGCAATTATGACAAAATTTAAGTGCTATTTAAGTGCTATTGAAGATAAAATGCACACCATCTTTTAGGCTTTAGCAGCAAAAAAACTGAGATGGTAAGGTGTACCCTTGGCTGGGTGAATTTGAACTTCGCGGAGTACGGTTTTACCAGTCCACTGAAGTTCAGGAATATTGAGTTCAATTTCGGTTTTGTTGGGAGCAGCTTGTTTGAGCAAGCGTTCAACGGTTTTTGCATCAACTACTAAAGAAATTGATTCCGCACCGTTGTGTCCGTACAAATTCGCGGGGATTAAACCAGAACGTCGCAAAGCATTGGGCTTGCTACCTTCTGGACGTTTGTGAGATTCTAATGCGATCGCCATACTACTCTTAATGTTTTAGTGGTTGGTTGTTAGTTGTCAATTGTCAATTGTCAATTGTCAATTATTAAACTGGTGTACCATCGGGATGTAACAGTGCGCGTTTTGGTCCGTGAATTGGATCTTCCACAATGATAGTTTGATCACGACTTGCTCCTAAGGAAACGATCGCAATCGGGACTTCCATCAATTCTGCTAAGAATTTAAGATAGTCCAATGCTTGCTTTGGCAAGTCTTCCAAGCTACGGCATTCAGTAGTTGGTACTTGCCATCCTGGTAAGGTTTTATAAATCGGACGACAACGGGCAAACTGACGGGCGCTGGTGGGGAAGTGATCACAGCGTTGGCCATCTATTTCATAAGCCACGCAAACTTTGATTTCCTCTAACTCATCTAGCACATCTAACTTAGTTAGTGCCATACAATCCATGCCATTAATACGGACTGCATAACGTCCAATCACGGCATCAAACCAACCACAACGGCGTTTTCTACCTGTGGTTGTGCCAAATTCTGCACCGCGATCGCCCAATAAATCACCAATTTCCCCATCTAATTCTGTGGGGAATGGTCCTTCGCCGACTCTAGTGGTATATGCTTTGGATACCCCTATTACCCGATCTATCATTGTCGGTCCTAGACCAGTACCCACGCAAGCACCCCCAGCTACAGGATTAGAAGAGGTGACATAAGGATAGGTCCCATGATCTAAATCCAGTAGAGTTCCTTGTGCGCCTTCAAACAAAATGTTACGTCGTTTTTGCACCGCATCATATATTTTTATTGATGTGTCCACCACAAAAGGACGCAACCTTTCTGCATAGCCCAAATACTCCTCAATCACTTCTTGGGGGTCAAGAGGAGGAATATCATACAGCTTTTCTAAAATTGTGTTTTTATAATTTATTGTCCATTCCAACTGCTCACGTAATCCAACCTGATCCATCAAGTCTAACATCCTGATGCCAGTCCGCTCGGATTTATCCGCGTAGGTAGGACCTATACCTCTACCAGTCGTGCCGATTTTATGCGTTCCCCGGCGTTCTTCTGATGCCTTATCAATTAACCGATGGTAAGGCATGGTAACATGAGCCGTCTCTGATATCAGCAGATTAGCAGTAGAAATATTTAGGTGTTCAAGTTGTTCAAGTTCTTGTATCAAAACCTGTGGATCAATAACTGTCCCACAGCCGATGATACATTCGGTATCTGGATACAATATACCAGAGGGAATTAAGTGCAGTTTAAATGTCTGACCTTGGACTACTATTGTGTGTCCAGCGTTAACTCCTCCCTGGTAACGTACCACCACATCTGCGGAGCGGCTGAGTAAGTCAGTTATTTTACCTTTTCCTTCATCGCCCCATTGAGCGCCTATGACAATGACGTTAGCCAAGAGATTATATTAAAGGGTAAAGTTTCCACAAATATCAATTATTAGCAGTTTTTTTAGCTTTTGTCAATAACTTTGTGACTGATGACTGGGTACTGGTGGTTGGTAAAATTATTAATATATTTTTTTATTTATAAATTTTGTTACAATTAGTAAAATTTTTATCTAAAAGTTACCATTATGGCCTTATACGCTGAGTTACATAGACACCTGGGGGGTTCCGTCGTCCCCCGTGTGTTGTGGCGGTATTTTCAGCGCCATGCTACAGATTTAATTTCTCGGTTTGCTGAATATTCTGAATTTGAGGATTTTTACACCCGTCCCCGCAATACTTTAGATGAGTATTTAGAATTGCATACTTTAGTGGAAAGTGTGCAAACTGTGGAAACTTTACCTTACTTTATCTATCGTTTGTTGCGTGGTGCGTATATCTTTGAAAATTTGGCTTATTTAGAATTGCGTTATACTCCCTATTTACGCACTCCTGAACATCTAAATCAAAATGCCAGAATTGATAAGATGGTGGAAATTGTGGAAATTGTGGGTAAAGCGAGTCATTCTTTGGAATATCCCATTGTTAATAGTCAAATTCTCTGTATGCACTCTCGTTTACCTTTTGAGGTAAATAAGGCTATTGTGGATTTAGCAGCACAAAATAGAGAATATGTTTGTGCGGTGGATGTGGCAGGTGGCGATCGCATTTATGGGGAAAGAATGCCAGAATGGATTAGTTTATATAACTATGCCCGTTCTTTGGGTTTGAAGACTACCGGACATCTTTATGAAACCAAAGATGGTTGTTATCCCGAACTTTTACCTTATTTAATGCGAATTGGTCACGGTATCCAAATTCCTTTACTTTATCCTCAATTATTGCCAGATTTAGCCAGAAGAGGACAATGTTTAGAAGTTTGTCCCACGACTTACTTAAAAACAGGAACTTTACAGGATATCCGGCAGTTAAAATTGGTTTTTGATCGATGTTTTGAAACTGGGGTTGATATTGCCATCTGTACTGATAACGCAGGTTTACATAATGTCCGTTTACCTTTTGAATATGAAAATCTGCTGACTTACGACATTATTAATTTCCAACAACTTCAAGCCTGTCAAGATGCCGCTTTTCGCCATGCTTTTGCTTGGCCTCATGATCAACGTCCTGCATCTTTGTTAAGTGGTTTATTGAAACCTGAACCAGCTAAGGTTTTGATATAGACAGGAATTAAGCAAAACAGAACAAAAGTAGGGGTAATTCATGAATTACCCCTACGCAATAATGAGGTTTTTAGTCCAATCTTGCGTCACTTCTCATAGACAATATTGAGGAAGAAGCAAAGGCAGAGAACACAAGATAAAATTGATAAAAGTTGATAAAAATTAATCAACTTTTGCCTGTTGCCTTTTGCCTGTTGCCTTCATTAACTGTTAAACGCCTTCTGTCGCGCCACCCACTGTTTTCCAAGCGTCTAGGCCACCTTGAATAACACAGACATCTCTAAACCCGGCAGCGCCTAAAATACTAACTGCCAGATTAGCATGGGTATCATGGTCGCCATAAACGTAGATTTGGCGTTGTTTATGCAAGCTGGTTTTTGCACGGTCGGCTAAGTCGTTGAGGGGAATGGAAATAGCACCTGTGATATGGCCGTGGTTGTAGGTAAGGCGATCGCGTACATCAATAATTGTAAAGGCGGGTTGACCCCATTCTAGACGCGATATTAATTCATTAACATCAGCAACTAAATTACTCATTGGCGTTTTTAGTTTAAGACTTTACCAGCAATCTATCAAAAATACTTTGAAAATTCGGTTTTTTTGACAATTTATCTAAAATTCTTTAGAGATGTTAACTAAAATTATGATTACAGTTTATAAGCCTAAAATAAACCTAAATATTGTAAACTAATTATCTGTACATCCCGACAATTTTTAATCTTTAATTTTTAATTTTCAATTCTGGAACATGGCATCTACAATACAATCTTTACCTACAGAAGTCGTATATCTGATTACAGCAGGAGAAGTAATAGATAGTTTTGCTTCTGTGGTTCGGGAATTAGTAGAAAATTCCTTAGATGCTGGTGCAACGCGCATTGTAGTTTCTCTATGGTCACAGCAATGGCGAGTGCGGGTAGCTGATAATGGTTATGGTATGAATTTAGATGATTTACAACAAGCGGCAACAGCACATACTACCAGTAAAATTCATTCTTCAGATGATTTGTGGAAAATTAAAAGTTTAGGTTTTCGTGGAGAAGCGTTACATAGTTTAGCAACTTTAGCAGATTTAGAAATTTTTAGCCGTCCGGTGGGAGGAAATGAAGGATGGCGGGTTGTTTATGGCAATGATGGGGAAGTTATTAAAACAGAAGTAGTAGCGATCGCTTCTGGTACTGTTGTTACTGTTGATAATTTATTTGCTAATTATCCCGCACGTCGTCAAGGTTTACCGAACACCACACAGCAAATGAAAGCTGTACAAACAATCATTCAACAAATTGCTTTATGTCATCCTCATATTACTTATCAAGTTTGGCAAAATGATCGGGAATGGTTCACTATTTGTCAAACTGCAAGTCCAGGTAAATTAATTCCGCAAATTCTCACCCAAGTTAAACCAAGTGATTTAAAAGAATTAAAAATAGAAATACCCAATCCGCAATCTACAATTAACTTAGTAATAGGTTTACCTGATAGATGTCACCGTCATAAACCTGACTGGGTAAAAGTAGCCATTAATGGCAGAATCATTAAATCACCAGAATTAGAACAAACAATTTTTTCAGCATTTCATAAAACCTTACCACGCGATCGCTATCCGGTTTGTTTTTTACATCTTACCATTTCCCCTGATCAAATTAACTGGAATCGCCACCCTGCCAAAACAGAAATTTATTTAAATGAAATTAATGCTTGGCAAGAAAAAATTAGCGAAACGATTAATCAAGCATTCTATATTTCTGAAGCTAATTTAAAAGATTCAGTTCACACAACTCGAGTAAGTAACTTACTTAAAGTTGCAGAAAAAAAAGGTAGTTATAACTTTAGTTCTAAAAATGCAGATACAAAAACACAGAATTACTTAAAAGCCGTTGCCCAAGTGAGCAATATGTATATTGTTGCTGAACATCCAGGAGGAATGTGGTTAGTAGAACAACACATTGCCCATGAAAGAGTTTTATATGAAAAAATCTGTGATGAATGGGAAATAGTGCCTGTAGAAACACCAATTATTCTTTATCAATTATTACCTTCTCAGGTTGCCCAATTACAAAGAATTAACTTAGATATTGAAACTTTTGGGGAAAAACTTTGGGCTGTACGTACAGTTCCCGCAATGTTAAAAACACGGGAAGATTGCGCCGAAGCATTATTAGAATTAAGTTTAGGAGGAGACTTACAAACCGCCCAGGTTGCGGTTGCTTGTCGCAGTGCTATCCGCAATGGTACACCAATGACTTTACCAGAAATGCAGCAATTATTAGATGATTGGCAACGCACCCGCAACCCCCAGACCTGCCCACATGGTAGACCAATTTATTTATCTTTGGAAGAGTCTGCTTTATCTCGCTTTTTCCGTCGTCATTGGGTGGTTGGTAAAAGTCATGGTATCTAAGGAGTCAGGAGAAATTAATTACGAAAGAATTATGAATTTTCCATGATGATTTTGTATAACTGTCTTGTCTACACGAGAAAGTATAGAAAAACTGAAGCAAGGCTATTTTAGAAAAGGCCGCTGAGAAATAAACAGCTAATACTTAGACATCCAACTTAATTTGAGAGTTTGGGGTTTTATGTCTTAGTGTTTTTTTTATCTCAAAAACTTGGGTAAATTCTCACAAATCCTTCCCACATTATATGGCTGTAATTACTGCTCTTGCTAATCAGTATTATCTCTATATCCGCAAAGATCAAAAACCTGTTGCTTGGGATATATACGATCCTAAACCACCCATTGACTTTGCTTTAACTACTTATTTCGGTAAAGTATTTCAAGCAATAGAAAAAAGTTCTCTTATCAGTGGTTTAGTCTTTTATGTCACTTGGAATGAAATTGATGAACTACCATCTTATGGGGAAAATGTGGTAGTTTTTGTATTGGGTGATGAATGGTATCGTATACCCAAATATGCTCACAAAGTCAGGGCGGTATTTAAGTGTGTAGGTACAAATTCCATTCTCGGATGTAACCCTATTGTACAACCTTCATTGTTAAACTTACTGACACTAATTCAGTTTTTAAGAATTTTATTAGTTGGTGTACCAAGCCGGGTTAATTATTATTGGCATCAATTCAAAAGTTTGGTATTAGGTAAAGGTCTAATTCCTCCTATCTATGATCTTCCCTTGGGTTACAATAACTCCAAGGATTTACCCATCAAAAATATCGCAGATCGGCTTTATGATACTTATTTTTCCGGGAGTGTTGTCCACAGACAATATCCTATCTGGTCTTTTAAATCTTGGTTAGGAACTCCTAAAGCATTATCTAGAAAATTGATGTTATCAACTTTAAAAAGTTTCCAAGAAAAACATCCTGAATTTAACGTTGAATTATCAATTACTGGTGGTTATCACAATAGAACTCAAGCGGATGAACGCAGCTATTGTGAAATCATGATGGATACAAAAATCTGTCTTGTTCCTAGAGGTACATCTTTTGAAACCACGCGTTTATTTGAGGGGATGAAATATGGTTGTGTTTTAGTCACAGAAGCTTTACCTTCTCGATGGTATTTAGAAGGTGCGCCGGTGATTAAAATCAAGAATTGGCAAGAATTACCAAAGGTGTTAAAAAATCTGTTGGAAAATAAAGAACTGATGGAAGAAATGCACTATAAATCATTAATTTTTTGGCAAAATAAATGTTCTGAAACTGTGGTTGCAAATTATGTAATTGAAAAGTTGAATAGGGAACTTTTTGTAAATTCTGGGGTTAATTTAGATCCACCCTAGTTTGATTTTATATCTCCCCAACCCCCTTAAAAAGGGGGGCTAATATTTATAAAATAATCATACATTTAATCAGGTAAAAAGTCTTGATTTAAACATTCATCGGTATTAAAAGGAGATTCTACAGGAAAAATATCAAGTAACAAACCTGTTTTTATAGACGCTTGCTGACGTGCATCTTGATAACATTCGACAAATGTTTCTAAAAAATATTTTTTTAAACTAGGACTATCTTGGAAATGTTTATTTAATCTCCGGCGATGTTCAAAGATAGTCGAAAGGCAGCTTTTAGAGCGTTTTTCTGGCTGACATTTATATTTTAATAAGTGCATTAAAAGCACTACTAAATTACTTTCTAATGTTCTTTTTTCAATTCTTCCCATGCTTTCAATTTCTTCAATCAGATTTTCTAAATCAATTTCTGCAAATTTCCCTGCTTTTAATTGTTTGGCGGTTGTTTCTATCCATAGGTAAAAATCTTGTTCATAAAGATTAGTTTTTGTGGTACTTTTTAGCTGAGGTGTTGTCATTTTTAACCTCCTGTGGTTGTTGATCAAAATAAGTTAGATTTGGTTTTATATTTCAGGGAGAACAAATTTAACTATTCTACATATCTAAACCACTATTCATAACTTCATCTAAACTAAAAGGAGACTCTTGAGGAAAGAAATTTAGTTTAATTCCTGTTTCTTGAGATGCTTTCAGACGAGCTTTATTATAACAATCTGCAAATAATTCTGTGAATAAAGGTTGTAGACTTGGACTGTCTTCTAATAATTCTTCAAGACAAATTCTTTGTTCAGTAATTGTACTCTGCCAACTTGCACTACGTTTTTCAGGTTGATAATGCCATTTTAATAAGTGCATTAGTAGCACAATTAAACGGCTTTTTAACTCTCGTTTTTCACTTCTTCCCATGCTTTCGATTTCTTCTATTAAATTTCCTAAATCAACTTCTGTAAAATCTCCTTTTCTTAAATGTTGGGCGGTTGTTTCTATCCATAGGTAAAAATCTTGTTCATAAAGATTAGTTTTTGTGGTACTTTTTAGCTGAGGTGTTGCCATTTTTTTACCTCCTGTGGGTACTTATCAATATTATACAATATTTTCCATTGAATGCAGATAAACTCAGATAATCTAATACCTACAAAATATCTTCAATACTTAACTTTAAGACCCTGATTAAATATTGCGTCAAAGTAAACGCATCAACCCCTAATTCTGTCCTTTCTTTTACTGCTAAAATACCCCCTTGAGAATGCCACCAAGCCGCAGCAGCTACCACATCTTCAATATTAACTTGTTTATTAACAACCCGCGCCAAAATTCCGCCCATTAAACCAGTTAAGACATCACCACTACCACCACGAGCTAAAGCTGGCGTACTTTCCGCATTGATCCAAACGACACCTTCAGGGTTAGAAATGGCGGTTCTTGCCCCTTTTAACAGCACTACAGCCCCTGTTTGTGATGCTGCTGTTTGTACTGCTTTCACCCTATCTTGATAATTAATATCAGGAAATAAACGATGAAATTCACCTGTGTGGGGTGTGAGAATTGTTGTATTTTGGCGTTTTTGTAAAGTGGAAATAGTCCCTAATTGTGCCAAGATATTTAAACCATCGGCATCCAAAATTAACGGCACATCACTATTAATTACCTGTTCAATAATTGGGGTAGCATCTGTAGTTAAACCTGGTCCACAAGCAATAGCATTAAATGAACTCAAATCTGTATTTGGAGGTAATTGTAAATGAGAAATTGCCCCGGTTTCCGTTTCAGGACATCCGATAATTAACGCTTCTGGTAAATGGGAAATTAAAAGCGGTTTAATACTTTCAGGTACGGCAATTGATAACATTCCTACACCCGAAGCACGCGCACCTAAACCCGTTAAAATTGCTCCCCCTGCATAACGTTTTGAGCCAGAAATTAATAGTAAATGTCCAGATTTATATTTGTGGGTTGTAGGGGAAAGAGGTAAAGATAAGGTATCAAATACTGTGGTTTTGGTAATGCGTTTAATTTTGGTAACTTCACCTAAAATCGCATGAATATCAGCTAAGGGAATATCAAAATCAATTAATTCTGCTTGTCCAATATATTCTAATGCTTGTTCTTGCAATAAACCCTGTTTCCATAAACCTAAACAAAAGGTATGAGTTGCACGAATAGCAGTACCTAAAACTTCCCCTGTATCTGTGTGTAAACCAGAAGGTAAGTCAATACTAAAAATCGGTTTATTCCAATCATTAAAATGGTTAATTGCTTCTGCAATATTCCCGGTAATTTCTCTTTCTAAACCAAAGCCAAATAACCCATCAATTAAAAAATCACAACTTGGTAATTCTGCCAGTTCTGTAAAACAAGGAATCCCCAAATTTTGGGCATATTGTAAATGTTGAGAAGTTAATTCTTTGAGTTTAGCAAAAGGTTGATAAATCCAAACTTGATAACCTTGAAAATGTAACTCTCTGGCTACAACTAAAGCATCACCTCCATTGTGTCCTGGACCTGCGAGAATTCCTACATTAGATCCCCCCAACCCCCCTTGAAAAAGGGGGCTAAGAGGTATGATAGATTGTAGGCGTTGCCAGTGGCGAGCGAAGCTATCGCTAATTAATCTCCCTACTTTTTCCATCAAAGCTGCAACCGGCATTCCCGCAGCAAATATTCGTCCTTCAATGTCACGCATTTGAGCAGCAGTGACTACAAATTGTTCTTTAGTCATTAGTATTAGTCATTAGTGATTAGTTATTAGTCATTAGTTATTAGTGATTAGTTATTAGTCATTAGTGATTAGTTATTAGTGATTAGTTATTAGTGATTAGTCATTAGTTATTCTTTTCTATCACCAATCACCAATCACCAATCACCTGTCACCTGTCACCTATCTTCCATAATAAACCCTAGCATTAGCATAACCTAAATTTCGCAAATAATTATTCCATTGTTCTGCTTCTTGGCGTTCTCTAAAACCTCCTACAGCTATATGCGCTCCTCGTGGTTGAGTTCTCATAAAAACATTAGTATTACCATCTATTTTTTGTCGAATTTCTCTACCAAGCAAGGGTAAGTTATTACTGCTGGTGGGAATGATAACGTAGTAATATCTACTCTGTTCTCGTTGAACGCTAGGACTTACATTGCGAAAATTATCTCCAGTAGAATAAGGTACTTCTCTACCAGAGAAATAGGAGATTTGTTCTGGGTTAGAAAAGCTGAGAATGCGAGCGCCACTAATACCATTTAATTCTAATTCTCTCACACGCTGTTGGGCGTTAGATGGTTTGCTAAAAACACCTGACTGAATAATATTACGTCCATTAAACGGACGAATATAAGCACTACTTTCAATTTGACGCACTTGTTGTAGAATTTGGGAGTTATCGCTATCAACATAGACAACATATCTTTCAAAGTTTTGTCCATATTGACTAATTTGTGTAGGTTGAGAAGTTTGATAGTTTTGATTATTTTGATAAAACTCCACTGCTGGTTGCAATTCTGGTAATCTGGTCTGTGCTAGACTATCTTCGCAAGTGAGCATCAAGCATCCACCCACAAGTAAAGAAATTACGGGTACAGTGGTAATTTGACGTGTTATTAAATGAGACATATTTGTAACCAGGGTTTCTCAAAATTTTCTACTAGCCATTATTTTAATCAGGATAATAAAAAATTACGGAGATGGGTGAAACCCCAAAACGAAAGAATTTTGTCAGGGTTTAGCTTTGCTAAAGCCCTACTTATGCTACTATGGGAGAGTGTTTGCCTTGTGCTAAAATCAAAAACCCTTATTATAGATGAACAGTAGCAAGCACTGTTAAAAGTGTAAATTATGAAAAAAGTTGTCGTTGGTCTTTCTGGTGGCGTTGACAGTTCTGTAGCTGCCGCTATTTTACACAATCAGGGCTATGATGTAATTGGTTTGACCCTTTGGTTAATGAAAGGTAAGGGTCAATGTTGCTCTGAAGGAATGATCGACGCGGCTAGTATTTGTGAACAATTGGGTGTTCCCCACGAAATTGTCGATATTCGGGATGTCTTTCAAGCGAATATTGTTGATTATTTAGTCTCTGGTTATAGTGTGGGAATTACGCCCCTGCCTTGTTCTCAATGTAACAAGACGGTGAAGTTTGGACCAATGGTGGAATATGCACGGGAGAAGTTAGAAAGTAATTACATAGCTACCGGTCATTATGCGCGAATTACTTATGATGAAACCACTGGACGTTATCAATTATTACGCGCCGTTGACCGCAACAAGGATCAATCTTATTTCCTATATGATTTGTCTCAAGATTTACTTGGGGCTTCGATCTTTCCTTTGGGAGAATTAAATAAAAGCGATACCCGCAAAATAGCTGCCGAATATGGGTTAAAAACCGCCGATAAACCAGAAAGTCAAGATTTATGCTTGGTAGAAAGTAACGGTTCAATGCGGGCATTTTTAGATAAATATTTAGCACCAAAACCAGGTGATATTGTGGATACCACTGGTAAGGTTTTGGGTAAACATGATGGTGTCCATCATTACACAATTGGTCAGCGTAAAGGTTTAGGAATTGCTGCTGCTGAACCTTTGTATGTGATTGAATTAGATGCAGTTAATAATCGTGTGGTAGTGGGCGATCGCACCAAAGGAACTCAAGGAGAATGCACAGTCAACCGGGTAAACTGGGTGTCTATTGCTGAACCTGCAACCCCCATCCGTGCAGAAGTGCAAATTCGTTATCGTTCCCAACCCGTACCCGTGACGGTGATGCCTTTAGAAAATGACAGAGTGCGGTTAGTTTTTGATGAACCTCAGTTCAGCATTACCCCAGGACAAGCTGCGGTTTGGTATGAAGGGGAAAAGGTATTAGGTGGGGGAATAATTGAACAGTTTAGTTAAGTAGTGTAAATAGGGTTTGCTGAAAAAGTCGAAAAAAACCTTGAGGAGAATTGAGTGGGTAGTCAAGCAGAAATAAAGATAAGTTTTTGTTGTCTAAACTTCACTAAAACATCAATTTCACTAATGAGCCAAGGGAA
>NZ_BJCE01000160.1:0-12647 GCF_005402885.1 Sphaerospermopsis reniformis | reverse complement strand
ATAAAAAATCCTATTATATTAATGTTGATGAATGGGAAGATTTAATTTTAGAGGAGGTTATAGAGAAAGCTATTGCTGATGCAAGTGATGAGGTTTTAAATGGTGCATATAATCAATTTCAATTAGAGGAAATGATTGATAAACCGGAGTTGGTAGCAAAAGGTTGTCAATTTTTAACTTTGACTTATGAACATTCGGCGAAAACTTTACCGAAAGTGATCGCGGAAGTTTTAATACAGTTACCAGGTGGGGAAAATTGGTTTAATCGTAAGTAGTTTAAGATACCAAACTTCTTACTTCAATAGTTTATCCAAGAAGTCGGGGATATGGGTATTTCATCATTTTGGTTTTTTACCTCTTTCCCAAGCTTTTGATACTGGTGGTGGTGATGATGGCTTTTCTATAATTTCAATAATTGTACTAATCACTTGATGAATTTTCTCATCTTTGATTTTTCCAATGTACCGAATTACGTTACTTTTATCAACCGTCGCAATAATATTAGGGCGAATATAGCAAGGACTTAAATTCAATTTACCAACTCTAAAATCTTGATCTTCTAACTTAATTTCATAATCTCGACCTGGTTTACTGGTGATAGGACAAATTATAATATTATTATTGTCCGATTCAGTTATAACTAAAGCTGGACGTTTCTTAGTGGTAGATGTATCAGAGAAAGGAAAAGGAACAGATATAACATCACCTTTAATTAAATGTTCTATAGATCCTTCCATGCTTCGTCTTCCTCTGGATCAAGCCAAACTTTATCTAATGATGATTCACTCATTTCTAAAAAATCTTTAACTAATGTTTTATCATCATCTATATCAACAGCTTGTAAATTTTTAACTACTTCTAATGGCAATCCAGTTAGTTTAACGATAAAATCTAAATCAATACCTTCTCGTAACATATTTACAGCAACTAGGGTTAAACCTTGCTGTAAACCTTTTTCCCATGCTTCCTGTAATGTTTGCACTTGAATTGATAGGTTGTTCATATTTTTTATATTTATGTAGTTATATTTTTGGAACTCAATTATATTGTATCATAAGATAATAAAAAATGTAAGGTTTAGCGATTTGGAAATATTGGGAGGAATTGATAGGTTAACCAGCCTAAAAATAAGCCTAACCAAGATGTGCCAAGTAATAATAAAAATTGATTCCATCTACTTAAACAATTCTCGAATTTTTTAGTAATTGTAACATAAATGAAAATCAAGACAATATTAATACAAAAAATAATAATACCAGCTAAACCGGCAATAGAACCCTCTCCTTTACCTTCAATTGATCCAATAGATAAATAAATAGGTCCCAACATAGCTAAAATCAAAGGTAAACTCAAAACCATTTGTAAAGCAAACTTTAAAAGCAAAGCTATGTACCAAGTTGATGAAAAATAAGGCAATGGTTTATTTAACACTAAAATCAAAGCAGAGATAAACGCCAAATTCAAACCTAAGAAACAAGCAAAAGCTGAATAATACCAAGGAGAAGATGCTAATAAAAATCCCATCATTGAATAACATATACCCATTAATTTCAATAACTTAAAACTAATATTGTTGAGTTTAGCCTTGTTATTAACACCTACAATAACAGGAACAGTTTTCTCTGTCCTAATTGTTTGATGTTCTATTTTCTGACTAATCTGATAAACCTGATTACTAAAATCAGGCAATAACTTTAACCATTCTCTCATAGATTGCGGACGATATTCTGCTTCTAAATTCATACCTTTAAGTATTGCCAGATTCAACCCATCACTAATACCAAAAACATATTTATTAGGAGAAATTAACGGTTTATTATACAATTTTCTATCCAGGGAACTTTCAGGACGTTTACCTGTAACTGCATAATATAAAGAAGCAGCTAAAGTATAAACATCTATCGTTACTTGTCTATTTCCTCCCATTTGTTCATAAGGTGCAAAGGTAATATTAGCAGGATGATGAGAAGTAAAATATCCATCGTGGGGTATTATTTCCCCTGCAATACCAAAGTCAATTAATACAGCTTTGCCATTTTTTTGTACCATAATATTACCAGGGTGTGCATCCCGATGAACTAAACCCTGTTGATGAACAAAAATTAAAGCCTCTCCAATTTGTTTGATATATCCTACCGCTTCTAATTCTGGTAATGCTCCCCGTTTCTGTACTAAATTAAATAAACTCTCACCAGGCACAAAATCCATTACTAAATAATATGTTTTACCTTCTTCAAATAACTCATTTACACGGACAATATTCGGGTGTGGTTGTTGAGAAAGTTTGGCTAATTTGCGTCCTTCTTGAATAAATCTTTTCACATAATTGGGGTATTCTGAATCATTTTTTAGGCTTTCATTAGGCGTTTTAATTACTACCCACTGCTTTAAAAGTGTATGTTGTGCTTGATATGTAATCCCGAAACCACCTTCTCCCAGGACTTTTTCTATAACGTATCTCCCACCCTGTAATTTATCACCTTTTTGCCAAACCATAGATTACAGATGCCTAAAATATAGTTATGTACATTTTGGCACAGTCGGGTATGATTTGGGTAGTGTGGTGATGTTATTTTAATTTGAAGAGGTAGAACCTCTATATAGCATTCCCAGTCGGAGACTGGGAACGAGGAAATAAAAACTTCTTCACTACTTGAGTGTTTTCACATGAGGATAGTTAAGAATTTTAGCATCAGCAGTTAACAAAAAACAATCATAAAATCTGGCAGTAGCGACAATAAGTTGATCAAACGGATCGCTATGAAAACCGTTTAACTGAGTTGAATCAACAATTATTGGTAAGGATAAATTTAATAATTTTACTCCTGGATAAGCTAAAGCAAATTCTAGCCATTTATCAATATCTAAGGGTAAAATGAGTCTATTTTTCTCTACTAATTTTGCTACTTCCCAACAAGAAAGAATACTAACTCCTAAACCATCAGATTCATAATCTTTTAACCATTGTTTCTGTTGTTGTGTCAGTCGTGAATCGTTCTGAACCCACCAAACCCAGATATGTGTATCAAGTACAATCATTATAGAACTTCCCAATCTTCTAAACCAACGGGTTCTGTAGGTTCTTCATAAGAGTATGGCTGTGTATTTTGCAATGGATAAAGATTGGTATTTGATTGTGGTTTTACTGACACTTTTTGATCTGAATGTTTAGCTTCGAGAATAATCACTTCCACAGCTTCACCTGCTTGAAATGGTAAACCCCGCAGTGTCAGAGTTCCATCTTCAGTTAAAGTTATTTCTATTTTGTGAGCGTTCATACTTTTATGTATAATAGTAATAGTTAATCAATCGTTTATCCCTGAATATAACAGGCTTTAAGTTGAGGAACTTCACCAATATCAATACCATTTTCATCTCTTTCAATCACCACATAAAATTCTTTATTTTTCATAATTTTTTCCTCATCTGTGTTCATCCGCGTTCATCTGCGTTCAACATCCTATCTTTTCTGTATCAAATACCCGCAACGATGCTCACCATGAATTAACCAATGCGTCCTTTCCACACTACAATCTGGTAAAATTGCTCCAAACATTTCCAACTCATGACCACACACACTAGGAAACGACTCAGCCACATTAGAAATAGCGCAGGTGTGTTCCATAAATAAAAACCTATCACCACCGTTAGCATCTGATTCTATAGGGTGAAACTCAGCCATAAAACCTTCAGCTTTTCGCAATTCCACCAAAGCGGCAACCCGTTCCTTTAAAGAACCATTACCCACCCTTTCCCGATATTCCAGCGCCTTTCTTTCCCACTGTTTTTGTAAAATCGTTTTTACCTGCTCACGCCCTACAGTTTCCGCTAAAGTATCTAACAGCGAAACCGCAAACTCTCCATAACCACCACCGACACTGCTAACACTCTTTTGTAAATGTTCCCTGCCCCGTTGACTTAAACTATATATATGTTGAGGCCTACCCATACCAGAATTTTCCGGTATAGAATATATCACTAATTCTTCAGCCTCCAAATCCTTTAAATGGCGACGAATCGCTTGGGGGCTAACTTCTAATATTTCCGCAAGTTCAAGAGCCGTAGCTTGTGAGTGTTTTAAAAGATACTCTAGTATATCCTGCTTAGTAGAGGACTGCTGGGTAGTGGCCATGTTAGTCCCAATAAAAATTTCCAAAAATTCAAAAAATCTCTAAAAAAATTTGACTTAAACAACATTGTTGTTGTTAATCTATCGTACAATAAATTTAGATTAAACAACAGCCGAGTTGTTTTAGTGTGTAAACCTATTCTAACAGCCCTGTTCGCGATCGCTAACAAAAAACGGGAATCAGCTTTATAGAACCCGTCGCCTATCCTTTAAAGAGAACACAAGAGAACCGATGAGCGCATCCGTCAAAACCTTAGTTAACCAACCTTACAAGTACGGTTTTGTCACCGACATCGAAACCGACACCATCCCTCGTGGACTAAATGAAGACATTATTCGCTTAATTTCCGCTAAAAAAGAAGAACCGGAATTTATGCTAGAATTTCGTCTTCGTGCTTACCGTCAATGGTTGAAGATGACCGAACCTACATGGCCTCATGTCACCTATCCACCTATTAATTATCAGGATATCATTTATTATTCCGCACCGAAACAAAAGAAAGAAAAACTCAACAGTTTGGATGAAGTTGATCCCACTTTATTGGAAACCTTCGAGAAATTAGGTATTCCTTTAAATGAACAAAAAAGATTAACTAATGTTGCTGTTGATGCAATTTTTGACAGTGTTTCTGTAGCGACTACTTATAAAGAAAAACTCGCTAAAGAAGGCATTATTTTCTGTTCTATTTCCGAAGCATTACGGGAATATCCAGAATTAGTAAAAAAATATCTGGGTAGTGTTGTACCTATTGCTGATAATTATTTTGCGGCTTTAAATTCCGCAGTATTCAGCGATGGTTCTTTTGTTTATATTCCCAAAGGTGTAAAATCACCAATGGAATTATCAACTTATTTCCGCATTAATTCCGGTGATACAGGACAGTTTGAAAGAACCTTAATTATTGCCGAAGATGATAGTTATGTTTCCTATTTAGAAGGTTGTACAGCACCGATGTACGACAGCAATCAATTACACGCTGCGGTTGTGGAATTGGTAGCTTTAAATAATGCGGAAATTAAATATTCTACCGTGCAAAACTGGTACGCTGGGGATGAAAATGGTAAAGGTGGAATTTACAACTTTGTAACTAAGCGCGGTTTGTGTCAAGGTGTCAATTCTAAGATTTCTTGGACTCAAGTAGAAACCGGTTCTGCTATTACTTGGAAATATCCTAGCTGTGTGTTAGTTGGTGATAATTCTGTGGGTGAGTTCTACTCTGTTGCATTAACAAATCATAAGCAACAAGCTGATACTGGCACTAAGATGATTCATATTGGTAAAAACACTCGCAGTACAATTATTTCTAAAGGTATTTCTGCTGGAAAATCAAGTAATAGTTACCGGGGTTTGGTGAAGATTAATCCTACTGCGAAGGGTGCTAGAAATTATTCTCAATGTGATTCGATGTTAATTGGGGATAATGCACAGGCTAATACTTTTCCTTATATTCAAGTTCAGAATAATACTGGAAAGGTTGAGCATGAAGCATCTACTTCTAAGATTGGTGAAGATCAATTATTCTTTTTTGCTCAACGTGGTATTTCCGCAGAAGATGCTATTTCTATGATGATTAGCGGTTTCTGTAAGGATGTTTTTAATCAGCTTCCTATGGAGTTTGCTGTTGAGGCTGATAAGTTATTGAGTTTGAAGTTAGAAGGTAGTGTTGGTTAATCTGTTTTCTTTGAGGTTTTTTTTGAAACGAACCGCAAAGTACGCAAAGTTCACAAAGAAAGAAGAGAGAAGAGAGAGAGAACATGATTATTGAAAATAGTGATTTGATTTTGTCTGTTAAGGATTTGAAGGCTGATGTTGATGGAACTCAAATTTTAAAGGGGTTAAATTTGGAGGTTCGCGCTGGTGAAGTTCACGCGATTATGGGTCCAAATGGTTCTGGTAAGAGTACGTTTTCTAAAGTGTTAGCGGGACATCCTGCTTATTCTGTGACTGGTGGTGAGGTGATTTTCCAAGGTGAAAATTTACTGGAAATGGAGGCGGAGGAAAGAGCTAGAAGTGGTGTGTTTTTGGCTTTTCAATATCCTTTGGAAATTCCCGGTGTGAGCAATTTGGATTTTTTACGGGTTGCTTATAATTCTCGGAGAAAAGCTCAAGGTTTGGAAGAAGTTGACGCTTTCGATTTTGATGATTTGGTTGAGGAAAAGTTGGAAGTTGTGAAGATGAATCCTTCTTTTCTCAATCGTAGTGTGAATGAGGGTTTTTCTGGTGGTGAGAAAAAGCGGAATGAAATTCTGCAAATGGCTATTTTAGAACCTAAGTTAGCAATTTTGGATGAAACTGATTCTGGTTTAGATATTGATGCTCTGAAAATTGTTGCTAATGGCGTGAATCAGTTAACTAATGCTGAAAATGCCACAATTATGATTACTCACTATCAGCGTCTTCTTGATTATATTGTCCCTGATTTTGTTCATGTAATGGCTCAAGGACGCATTATTAGAAGTGGTGGTAAAGAGTTAGCTTTAGAGTTAGAATCTCGTGGTTATGATTGGGTGTTGGAAGAAGCTTTAGGTGTAGGTGTGTAATCATGACTATTGAAGTTTCTCCTAGTTTTATTTCTGATTCTTTGTTAGACAGAGATGCTTTTTTAACTGGTTTATTAAATCAGGTTTCTGCATCTGAAAAAAGCGGTTGGGTACAACAAATTAAGAATGATGCTGTGAAGTGGGTACGTCATTCTGTTATTCCCAACACCCGCGATGAAGAATGGCGTTTTACTGATTTATCTCCACTCAAAGAGGTAAGTTTTAATGTAGGGACAATTCATGAATTGTCCCTACCAGATGATTTTGCTTTACCTGAAGTTGCTCACCGTTTGGTTTTTGTGAATGGTGTTTTTGCAGCGAATTTATCTGATACTGAAAATTTACCTGCTGGTTTAAAGGTTGGTAATTTAGATGTTTTAGATGATGATGTTGCTCAGGAATATTTAGCACAGCCCTTCTACTTCGCTCAGGACAAGTCTGAGGGAACAAGGGATGTTTTTACTGCTCTGAATACTGCTGGTTTAAATGATGTCGCAGTGGTTTTGATTGGTAAAAATGTAGTTGTAGAAAATCCCATTCATCTGTTATTTATTTCTGTTGCTGGTGAGTCAGCTATTATTTCTCAACCCCGTTGTTTGGTAATAGCTGAAAGTAATTCTCAGGTGAGTTTGATTGAAGAGTATGTTACAGGTATTGGAGAATATTTAACAGGCAAGATGCCTGTTCCACAAGAGGAGCAAGTTTACTTTAATAATAGTGTGACGGAAATCTGGGTAAATGAAAATGCTCAGGTTAATCACAATAGAATTGTGTTAGAAAGTAATGCTGCTTTTCACATTGGCAAAACTGCGGTAATACAAGCGCGGTATAGTCGTTATACTTGTAATACTGTAACAATTGGTGGTAAAATTTCCCGTCATAATTTGGAGATTTTACAAACAGGAGAACAAACAGAAACAACACTCAATGGTTTAACAGTTATTGGTGATAAACAATTAGCTGATACTCACAGTGCTATATCCTTAAATCATCCGCATGGTGTTAGTAAACAACTACACAAGTGCATTATAGGCGATCGCGCTCATGGAGTATTTAACGGTAAAATTTTCGTTCCCAAACCCGCACAATTAACCGACGCTGCACAATTAAACCGCAACTTATTGTTATCATCAAAAGCCAGAGTTGACACCAAACCCCAACTAGAAATAACCGCAGATAACGTTAAATGCGCTCACGGTGCAACCGTCAGTCAATTGGAAGACGATGAAATCTTCTACTTGCAAAGTCGCGGAATAGATGAAACCGACGCACGCAAACTATTAGTTAACGCCTTCGCAGCAGAAATTATTAACTTAATTCCTGTTTCATCATTGAGAGAAAAACTGTTAAAAACAGTCGTCGCTCTCACAAGTAAGTAAAGCATTGTAAGTTCGTAGTGAGCGATTCATCGCTCAAACATAAAGATTTTAAGGACTAAAGTCCTTACTACGAACTTTATATTTTCTGTTGAATTGTCGAATTTCTAAAATTTAGAAATTATTCTGTACTCCTGAAATACTTATTAAAAATGACATTCACTTCTACCAAAACCCTCGCTGATAAAGTTCGCCAAGACTTCCCAATATTACATCAAGAAGTCCACGGTAAACCCCTCGTTTACCTCGATAACGCTGCAACTTCCCAAAAACCATTATCAGTATTAAACGCATGGCGTGATTATTACGAACAATATAACGCCAATGTGCATCGCGGCGCACATTATTTAAGTGCCAAAGCTACCGACGCTTACGAAGCAGCAAGAGACAAAGTAGCTAATTTTATTAACGCCAAATCTCGCCAAGAAATTGTTTTTACACGCAACGCTAGTGAAGCTATTAACCTAGTTGCTTACAGTTGGGGAATGAACAACTTACAACCGGGAGACGAAATAATTCTCTCAGTTATGGAACACCATAGTAATATAGTTCCTTGGCAATTTGTCGCTCAAAAAACAGGTGCAGTTTTAAAATTTGTCGAACTCACTCCAGAAGAAACCTTTGATTTTGAACAGTTTAAAAAACTGATTTCCGAAAAAACAAAACTCGTTTCTATAGTTCATATTTCTAATACCTTGGGTTGTATTAACCCAGTTAAAGAAATAGCTGAAATTGCTCACCAATACGGTGCGAAATTCTTAATGGATGCTTGCCAAAGTGTCCCCCATACTCCTATTAATGTCCAAGAAATTGACTGTGATTGGTTGGTAGCTTCTGGACATAAAATGTTAGCTCCCACTGGTATTGGTTTCTTATATGGGAAATTAGAATTATTAGAAGCAATGCCGCCATTTTTTGGTGGTGGAGAAATGATTGCAGAGGTGTATTTAGACCATTCCACCTATGCAGAATTACCCCACAAATTTGAAGCCGGTACACCTGCTATTGGGGAGGCGATCGCCCTGGGTGCAGCTATAGATTATTTAACTAACATTGGTATGGATAAAATTCATGCTTATGAAGCGGAATTAACAGCCTATTTATTCGATCAATTAGCCCAAATACCTCAAATCAGAATCTACGGACCAAAACCCGATGCTCACGGTGAAGGTAGAGCCGCTTTAGCAGCTTTTACAGCTTCCGAAGTTCACGCCAATGATTTAGCAACTTTGTTAGATCAAGAAGGTGTTGCTATTCGTTCTGGACATCATTGTACCCAACCTTTACACCGTCATTTAGGTTTAGCGGGAACTGCACGAGTCAGTTTATCTTTTTACAATACCCGTGAAGAAATTGATGTTTTTATCAAAGCTTTGAAGGAAACTTTAGATTTCTTTGCTAGTGTGTTTGGTGAATAGATAAATAATATTTTGGGTGGGCAATGCCCACCTTTTTTATTTCTCACGCAGAGGCGCAGAGGAGCAGAGATAATATTAATTGCTTCTGGAGAAGATAGTTATGTCATACAGTGAATTTACTCTAGACAAAGTTAGAAAATCCTTTGCTTTAACTATTATAGATAAAGTTAATATTTTTGCTTCTATTCCAGAAATTGAATGTCCAGCTTTATTAGCAGAGTTATTACAAGAAAATGTCCCTTTAGCACTTGCAAGTAATACGGAAAAATCACGCTCGGAAATGATTATTGCACCGATTTTAATTAGTGTGAGAAAGTATTTAAAAAATCAAATTAGTCTATTTTCTGGTATTGATTTTACTGTAGATAGTGAAAAGGGATTAAATGGTAATTGTGATTTTATTATTAGTCGTTCCCCAGAATTATTAATTGTTAATGCTCCTGTGGTGACAATTGTAGAAGCAAAAAAAGAAAATATTAATGCAGGTTTAGGACAATGTGTAGCAGAAATGATCGCTGCTAGAATATTTAATGAACGTGAAGGTAATAACATTCAAACAATTTATGGAACTGTTACTACTGGAACTAACTGGAAATTTTTAAAACTTATTAATCAAGTGGTAGAAATTGACTTGAGCGAATATTATATTAATAATATCGGTAAAATTTTAGGTATTTTATCTAGTATCGTGATGGAATAGGTATTGTATATGCTTCTCCAATCAACACCCGCAGAACAAAGAACAGTTTTATATGACGTTAGTTGGGATACCTTTGAATCCTTGCTCAAAGATACAGGAGAAAATAGAGGTTCTCGCTTTGCTTATGACTGCGGTACTTTAGAAATTATGACTCCACTATTTGAACACGAAAACCCAAAAATTCAATTTGATAGATTGATATTTGCTTTAGCTGAAGTATTAGATACAGAATTAATAAGTGCTGGATCTACTACATTAAAACGTAAAATAAATAAAAAAGGCATTGAACCAGATACTTGTTATTATATCCAAAATGAACCAGCTATCAGAGGTAAAGAAACTTTAAATTTAGAAACAGATCCTCCTCCAGATTTAGCAATTGAAATTGATATTACTAGCAGTTCTGTAAATAAGTTTAATATTTACGCTGCGTTAGGTGTGGCTGAACTTTGGAGATATGACGGTGATGTTTTGAGGTTTTATCAATTGTTAGAAGGCGAGTATATTGAAATTAATTTTAGTGTTGCTTTTCCTGTGATTTCTGTTAGTGATATGACTAGATTCATTCAGCAGAGTAAAAATATGGGTGAAATTGCTTTGTTAAAATCTTTCCGTGCTTGGGTGAGAGGGAAGATCGGTTAGTTCTTAATCCAAAAAACCGAGCAAAAGATTGATTTTATCTGTATCAATAATACTCTACCTCTTATAGTAACCAAAAGGCATAATAGAAATTCTGCCATCTGACACATGAATTACCTTCAAAAACCACTTATTGTCAATTAATAAATGGGACAGAACCCTTAACTAAATCAATAACGTAAGTGAGGTAAATTTCAATGTTTAATTTACTGGAAGAACTATCCACAAATGCACAAGAGTTGTTAGTTGGAGGACAAGGACAAGAACAACAAATGCCACAAATACCACAAATACCACAAATACCAGGACAACAAGGACAAGGACAAAGTAGTTCTCCTAGACCCCCTCAGACATCAGGAGGAGCAACTGGGTTTATAGTTCCTGACAACAACCCAGAGAGCTACTTCACCTGGAGACTAGACAAAGCACCACAAATGTCCGGTCAGTAAATCTACTCCATACTAAACTAAGGTAAACGACATTTTTGATCACAAATCCCCCGCAAGATGCGGGGGTAATTATGTGTCAATTCCCTTCACCCCTGCTGTCATAAAAATTAGATATTTTTAGATATTTTTTGATTTAGAAGTCCCTTATCCCCTCCAACCTGCCAGATTATCTTATAATTGCCAATGGGCGATCGCTCTCTACAGGTAAGTTCAAGGGGGATAGATGTCACGTAAACGGTTGCTGTTAACTGCGCTAACATTGTTAGCGATTATGTTGTCCGGCTTGTCTTTATTTGCTAGTTGGCAAAAACCTCAGTTTCAAAGTCGTTTGGAACTGTACCAAACGAATATTGTCTTGCAAGCCCAAGCATGGCAACCAGAAGATAGCAACGACGAGAGTTTTCAAGCTCTTCGGGCAGCAATAGTAGGTGATAAACCCCTAGAAAGTGCAGCCAAGCAATATCTAGAGGCGCGTGAGTCTGTAAAAACAAACTTGGATAAAACCAAAAACCAACTGGACAAGCTTCGCGCTCAAGATATTACCGCTGTCACACCTGCCAAACCCCTACCAAATGAACCCCTGGAAACCAAAACCTCTCCCCAACAACAACAAAAAGAGCTAGAGAAGTCTATCAGCAAACTGCAAAAATTGCGGGATGAATTAGACTTACGCTTAGGAATATTACAAGCACAGCAAGGGGAAACAGATAAAGCCCAAAAAACTTGGAGTCAAGTACAAGAACCCTCTGAAACCGAATTTACCGCCACCGCTAACGTCCTCAGTGGACTATGGAGTAACCCGCCGCGTCTACTCCCAAATGCTCAACCACTGATACAAAAAAATTTAGAAGGTTGGTTTCGCTCCACGGCTTTAACTCAGCTTTACCAACTGCAACAACGTCAAGCTGCTTTAGCAGATGTTCAGGCTGCACAACAAGCAGCCGCTACCGATGCAGTATTAAAATTAGCCTTAATCGCCACTATTCCCAGCTTAACAGCTTTTATTGGTCTAATCTTACTAATAGCTTTAATTATTCAGCTTTTACTCAAGGGCAGAGAGTCTATCTTAGCGACAAATGCCCAAAAGCCTTGGTCAACTCCTTGGAATGTGGAAACAATTTTACAGGTTTTTGTCCTGGGATTTTTCTTGATGGGACAATTATTTATACCTGAATTGTTAACCCTCCTCCCTATCTCCCGTTCCTCGGATAATGTGCGAGTTCAGGCTTTTTCTGTCTTGGTGAGTTATGTAATGGTTGCCTTGGGTGCGTTCTCAGTGCTGTATTTTTCTATTAAACGTTATTTTCCCTTACCAGAAGATTGGTTTCGCTTCCGGTTTTTCAGTAATTGGTTTTTCTGGGGACTGGGTGGCTACTGCACAGCTTTACCCATAGT
>NZ_BJCE01000159.1:0-12687 GCF_005402885.1 Sphaerospermopsis reniformis | reverse complement strand
ATTTTTTCCGGGCTATACTAACAGTAACTATCTCTAGCCCTGATGATTACGTCAAGTCTGGCTGAAATGAGAACATCCTCAAAGCCATACACAGACTGCCTTTTTAATTTTCGGACAGGTCTATTGACAATACCTTTTCATTGCCCAGGAAAGAGCGCAGACTTAAAGAAATTCTGCATCCTTGAGACACCCGTGGAGTGGTGGACTACTGGACTACCTTTTAGGTTAAAGAGGAGTTGATATCAATAACAATCACTGTAGCGAAAGAATTGATGACTGATTCAGGTACACAAATTGTTAATTCACCCAGTGGGTCGAAATTAAAAAGAGAATCCATAATTGCACAGCGACTTGTATAGGTAAGTGGTGTACCGTCAGCAAGAATAGATACTGATTTCACTCGTTTTATTGGCACACCTCTAACCGATATTGTCTCGTAAGGTTTCATTAATAGGTGTAGATAAATACGCTCGCCCTTACAGGTAGAAGGACCATAAAATTGCCAAGGTTCTAGTCCAGGTGTTGTATCGAGTATACTTTCAGAATGTTGAGACATCCATTCAGCTATATCTTTTAGACGCTCTAACTGCTCAGGTGGAATTTGTCCATTGCCCATTGGACTAATATTAAGTAAAAGTTTACCGCCTTTAGCTGCCACTTCGCACAATGTATGAATCAGTTGCCGAGAGGATTTGAAGTGATGATCATCTGGGTTATATCCCCAACTCTCGTTAATAGTCAAACAGGTTTCCCACAGATGAGCCGGAGCTTGGGGGGGAATAAATTGCTCAGGAGTTGCAAAGTCTCCACAATTGGGTAAGCGGTCATTAATGAGAATATGGGGTTGTAAATCACGAATCATTTTTGCCAATTCTTGAGCCTGCCATTGCTCTGGGGTTCTTTCCCAACTCCCATCAAACCATAAGATGTCAATTTGACCATAGTTGGTCAATAATTCTCGGATTTGATTAAACATAAACTGAATATATCGCTCCCACTGTTGCTGTGTGGGTTGAGGCAGTTGCTCAAACCGATAAGGTTTATCAGCTTCCGTAAAAGCCGGATAATCAGGGTGATGCCAGTCTGAAAGCGAAAAATAAAGCCCAATACGCAATCCTACAGAGCGCATAGCTTCAATATATTCACGGACAATATCTTTTTTATAAGGTGTAGATGCAATGGAAAAATCTGATTCTTGGCTATGGAATAGAGCAAAACCATCATGATGCTTGGTAGTTAATATGGCATACTCTACTCCTAAATTTTTTGCTAAATATGCCCATTCTTGAGGATTGTAATCTTGAGGATTGAAAGTATTGACTGTACGGTAATATTTTTCAACCGGAATATCTTTGCAGAAAGGAAGACTGAATACACCTCCAACCATAGGCCAAGATAACTCACGTCCCTGTTGGGAACTATGACCCCAATGAATAAACATCCCCAGTCGTGCTGTATCAAACCATGTACTCATGATGATGAAATTTAAATTAGTTTTCTACATTGAACGGTATTCAGCAAATTTGACATAACCAGGTAAACTCGCCAAACTGCACGAGTCGCTTATATCTCAGGTTTTAAAACACGCTCGTTTTAGGGCATTCCCCTCGACTCTACCCCTTGGTGGCTACCCTTTTACGCCTACCGGAAAACTTGTAAAAGTATGATCTAAGAGTCGTTTTAGTTCACACTAAGAGCTTGGTAGTTATAGTGATGCCGGTTATGTTTTTATTGCTATCGGCTTTTAAGTTACAAGAATCTATCCCACTAATCTGATTTGCGGTAAAAATCTTTATTTTTTTGCACATCAAAAACGAAAAATCAATAGGACTTACGCACGAGCTATGGAATAAACAAACCACAGAGGCACGTAGAACGCGGAGGAATGAGGGTTTGAGGGATATTTTGCGTAAGTCCTGATCAAGATTTGACAACACACCTAAATTGAAAAAATAGGCATTTTTGGATTAGTGGGATAAGTTCAAGATTATTCTTCACCAAGCAATTCTTCTATTTGTGCTAAGAGTGTTTCTAAACGACTCCATTTTTGCTGGTCTTCCCAAACCTTTGCCTGTTTCACTCGCTTCATTGTTCCTTCTATCCGCTCTTTACGTTGATCAGGATCAGAAGGGGGTTGTATAGCTTTAATCCGTGACTGAATTTGAGATAGAGACAAGTTTTCAGCAATTGCTACTGCTAGTAATTCTTGGCGTGCAGTCTCGTCTTTAATTCGAGCTATCACTTTCGCTTTTGTGTAAGCAATTTTTCCTTCACGCAGTGCTGTTAACACATCTTCCGACAAGTTTAATAATGGCAGACGATTTTTGACAAAGGATTCCCAAGTCATTAACCCCAAGCTGGTAAACACTTCTTCTACTACCTGAGCTTCTGGGTTAGGCATAACGTTATGCCTAGACTCATCTTGCTTGTCTGCTGCATTTTTCATTTTATACAACAAAGGAGTAATATCGGCAACTTCACTCCCTAAACGAATTGCTAAAAGTTGCAAGATGCCCTCAGTTTCCTCAACTGGGTTCAAATCCTCACGGCAGAGGTTCTCAATTAAAGAAAGCTGCATAGCTTCTTCATCGGTGAGTTCTCGAATTACAACTGGCACTTCAGCCAGACCAACTTCTGTTGCTGCTCGATAACGTCTTTCTCCGGCTACCAGTTCATGTTTATTATCTGGACGAGAACGCACCAGCAGTGGTTGTAGAATCCCATGTTGCCGCACGGACTCTACTAATTCCTGCATTGCTTGTGGGTCGAAGTAACGCCTTGGTTGCTGCGGTGGGAGACAAATTGATTCAATAGCAACTATTTCAGCTACAGATTGAGATTCCCCAAACAGGATATCCAAGGGTTTCATTTGTTGATATGGGCGATCGCGCCTACTATTCATAATTTTTCTAAACCTTGTGCAATTTTCTTGAGAATAGGCACAGCAGGGTGTCTGGGATTATAGACTGCCAAAGGTACATGATCTTCGGATGCGTCAGCAAAAGCTGTAGAACGAGGAATAGCTGGGTAAACCACACCCACTGCTGCTAATTGTTGTTGGATAGCTTCTAAAGTTCGGGCATCCTGAATATTACGACCATCATACATAGTAGGAATAAACCCAGCGATCGCTAGTTTACGATTGGGACGCGATCGCACTCTGGCAACAGTATTTAACAATAACTCAGTTCCACAAAATGCCTTGTATTGAGTTTGAATTGGAACTAAAACGTGAGTAGCTGCTACCAAGCTGATGTAACTCAGCAATCCCAAACTAGGTGGACAATCTATCAATATAAAATCATATTGATCAACTATTGGTTCTAAAGCTTCTTTGAGTCGAATATCGCGCATATCTGCTACCACTAATTCTAATTCGGCAGCACTCAAATTAATATTGGCAGGAGCTAAATCTATACCATGAACTTGAGTTTGAATTGGTAATGGGACAGAATGCAAAATGGAGTCATAAACAGTTTGCTCTAGTGCTGTTGGATCTAGCCCCATGAAAGTTGTAAGCGACCCTTGAGGGTCCATATCTATCAGGAGTACGCGATGTTTACGCTCCTGCAAATGGTAGGCAAGATTCATGGCTAAACTCGATTTACCTACACCACCAGACTGATTAAAAAGTGTAATTATACGTGTCAAATTTTTGCCCCCTGACAATCTTATTAAGTGGAGAAGTGAAGTCCTGTAGAGAGTAATAAACCAAGTCTTTCAAAGGTTTCTTACAAGTTATCATCAAAAGTCTGTCCTTTTTTACAGCCCTATCCTATCGAAATAAACGTTAATTAAGTTCTAGTTTCAATACCTATGCCAATTTTCCAAATATAGGTCTGAAACCCAATAAAATCGTGACGATATCAATAGGGTTTCAGCGTTTTGGCGAAGGTATTGAGTTTGTGGCGGATTTAGCGGTAAAACTTGGTAACAACTCTTTGAAAAACTGATTTTTAGCGGATTTTCTGACATCGAACTCAAGTATTATTGCAATTTCAATTCAGCAGATAATCAACTAGAAAATTTCACTTTTTTGTGTGTTGTAAATATTCATTGATTTTTTAGCTAAATATACTCATACATGGTAAAATATGCTGACATTTAGGGAATATACATGAAATTAGTTGAACGTCACATCATCAAAAAAGCTCATCAATTCTATCAACAGATAGATGAGTTGTGTTGGCGTTCTAAAAATCTCTACAATTACGCTAACTACTTAGTCAGGCAATCATTTATTTTTGAAGGCAGGTATTTAGATAATACAAAAATATACCATCAAGTAAAACAGCATGAATCTTACAAAGCACTACCCAGTAAAGTCAGCAATCAAGTTTTGATAGTTTTGCATCGGAATTGGAAATCTTTTCTCCATGCTACAGAAGCTTATTATCAAGACCCATCCAAGTTTTTAGGTAGACCAAAATTACCCAAATACAAGGATAAAACTCAAGGACGAAATATTCTGATTTATGAATTAGGTACAATTTCTAAACCTGCTTTGAGAACAGGAATCATTAAACTATCGCAAACAAATATACAATTTCCCACATCAGCAAGCAATATTAAACAAGTAAGAATTGTCCCCAGATGTGGGCAATATGTCATTGAAGTAGTTTATGAAATGGAGGCTAAACCACAGCAATTAGACCCTAACAGTGTGGCAGGTATTGATATTGGATTAGATAATTTAGCCGCCTTAGCTGCCAATAAGCCAGGATTTAAACCTGTACTTATCAACGGAAAACCTTTAAAATCAATCAATCGTCATTACAATAAAGTTAAAGCTAAACTTCAATCTCAACTGGAGGGAAATGCTCACACATCTCATCGGATAAATACACTAACTTGTAAACGGAATAATCAAATCGCCAATTACTTACATCATGCCAGCAGATGGATTATTAATTATTTAGTTAAAGCCGGAATTGGAACGCTAGTTATTGGCAAAAATGAACAATGGAAGCAAGAAATAAATCTCGGTAAAACCACAAATCAGAACTTCGTTAGTATTCCTCATGCTCGATTTATAGAGCAATTAAAATACAAAGCTGAATTAGTAGGAATTACCGTTTTTATTCATGAAGAATCTTACACTTCTGCGGCTTCATTTTTGGACTTAGACCCCATTCCTGTGTACAAAAAAGGAGAAACCTACAACTTTAGTGGCAAGCGAATACAACGCGCTTGGTACAAATCTCAAGATGGTGGGCTGATTCATGCCGATGTTAATGCTAGTTTGAATATTGCTAGAAAAGTAGTCCCTGCGGCTTTTAGCTTAGGGATAGAGGGTATTGCAGTTTGCCCATTCCGGGTAACACCGGGAAAAGTAGCTTGAGGATATTTGTCCATAAAACTACTAACTGTTAATTTCCTTTCATAGTATTACTACTTCTGTTGGGTTACAGCGATTATAAAAGTTTCGCACAATCGCCGTTAGGCGTTTGCGTAGCGTGATATAAACATAGGGTAGAGACAAAGAATATAGAAGAGTGAGCGGCCATTCGCAGAGTAGGTACAAAGGAAGAAAAAAGATTTATTTGGAATGTGATCTAAATACATGAAAAGTGCCGTAACATATACTCTGATCAGTTAAAAATCAAGCTAAAATTTTAAATTTAATCGTAGAAATATTAGTTTTGACAAATTTATTAATTGTCAAGCATAAGCATTTATTCTGAGTTATTCATAAAATTTAATACCAAAATCAACATTCAGCACCTCTTCAATGCGCTGTAAAGTTTCAATTGGCAAAGCTTTGGTTTCTTCCGATTCTATTTTGTACCAATTCATAGTTGTCATAGGAATTTGACGACATATTTCAGCTAAAGAGCGTCTATCCGCTTCTCTGGCTTGTCTAATTCTCTTTCCCAAACCGGGTATTTCTATATCTATCGTTCTTCTAACTTTCATCCATTTTTCAGCCATTCCACTACCCTCAAATATAAACTATCAGTTTATCATTGAATATAAATCATAAATTTACAGTTGATGATGTATCAATTAATAGCAAATTTTTTTGGGAGCTAGGGGGGTAGAAATTATGAGTGAGATATCAAACATCTCTACTGATGAAAAATTGCTACCCAATCAGAACGATTCTGCAACTAGCCATGCAGATATAGCTGTTAGCTCCGAACTAACTGAACTTAGTACAGACGAATGGCGCGATCGCATATTTTTAGAGAGACAAGTTGAAAAAGCTTTTTACGCAGCTGCTAAAGCATTGAAAGAAATACGAGACAGACGTTTGTACCGTTCCACTCACTCAACCTTTGAAAATTACTGTCGTTCCCGATTTGGCTTTACTAATCGTCATGTGAACTACTTGATAGCTGGTTCATTGGTAGTTGAAAATTTAATGGGAACTAATAATTCCCAAATTAAAACCCAAGACCAAACAAGAACCAATGGTTCCCAAATTGAAATCCCAGAGGAAAAGAGAACCAATGGTTCCCAAATTGAAATCCCAGAGGGAAAGAGAACCAATGGTTCTCAAATCTTACCAACAAGCGAACGCCAGGTTAGACCTTTGGTTTCCTTAGAACCAGAAGAACAACGTTTGGCTTGGCAACAGGCAGTAGAGCAAGCAGGTGGTAAAATTCCTTCTGGTCGTCAAGTTCAAGATATTGTGGACAAAATCCGAGAAAGAACCAAAGTACCAAATCCCTACCATGTTGGGGAAGTATGTATTCTACTGCCCAAAGACAACCCAGAACTCAAAGGCAAAAGTGGTTGTTGGGGTGTTATTACCCATGTTGGAGACTATAGTTGCACTATTGAGACTTGGGATACTGAGTACACAGTAAAAATAGAACATCTCAAATCCTTAGAACTGTTGGATGAAGAATGCCAGTTCATGCAACAACTATGCTTGAGACTGCGACGACTGCATCAAATTGAAAACCGAGATAGTGCCGTTGATTGGCTTTGTTCAGGATTAGGGAAACAACCAAAACCGTACCTTTCACCTTTGCAGTCAAAATTGTTAAATCTTGTCGAACAAGAATACGGACTGACGCTAACGTAACAAAAACCTAAAACTTGAACAAAAGTTAACACTACCCTACAGGTGTTATAGCTGTAGCCATTCAGATTAGGACAATGATTAGTCCTTAAAATCTAAGAATAACAAGGGTTTTACTCTTGTCTATTGCAAGACAGCCTCTTGCCCTCTGTTATAACGCAGGTAAAGAAACAGTAAAAATGCTACCTTTACCTAAAGTTGATGACACAGAAATACTTCCTTGATGGGCTTCTACAATCTGACGGCACAAACATAATCCTAGACCATTCCCTTGACGTTGATGTTTGCCTTGTCGAAAGCATTCAAATAAGCATAATTGTTCTGTTTTACTAATACCAATTCCTGTATCTTCGACAGCAATTATTACCCGTTGATCCTGGGAACTAAGGTAAACTTCTACTGAACCCTGATCTGTAAAACGAATAGCATTACCCACTAAGTTAGTTAGCAGTCTGTAAAGTTCTATTCTATCGCCCCGCACTCTCACCGCAGATGGTTGTGTGTTGTTTAATTTAGCATTCAGAGCTACGTTTTTGACAACAGCTAAAGGTTTGAGTTCCTGAACTACCTTTTGAGCTAATTCCCACAAGTCAACGATAAAAAATTCTAAGTCCTTACATCCAGATTCATACTGATAAACCTCCAGCACATTTTCTACCATTGACAGTAGCGTTTGATTACTTTCAGTTAGTAATTGCAGATGTTTCCGTATTTCTGAGAAATTATGACCAAAATTTCCTTTTTGAATCATTTGCAAAAGTTGAATTGTTGAGGTCAAAGGAGTGCGTAAATCGTGAGTCAACTTGATCATAAAATCTTCACATCGCTGTCGAGCAAGTTGATATCTTTGATTGATACTATGTTTTAACCGTAGGAGCGAACGGACTCTTGCTAACAATTCTTTTTGTTCTACAGGTTGAGTCAGAAATTCTTCAGCACCAACTTGTAAACCGCGAATCAAACTAGGCTTGTCACAATTTGTAATCAGCAAAACGGGTATGAAAGGTAAATCACAATTCTGCTTAATTTGTTGAGTGATTTTACCGCTATTGATATTGGATATGAAGGTATTTAAAATTACTAAATCAGGTGGAGATTCTGCAATCTTAGTCAAGGCTTCTGTATCATTGTTTGCTAGTGTTAACCTGTATCCTTGTTGCTTGAGTATAGATTTGAGCGAGCAAAAGTTTTTGGCTGAGTCATCTACCCAAAGGATACTTTCTGTTGAGCTTGGATTCCAAAATAAAGATGTCATACAGGTATCAGTAGATTTATTTAAATTTGGTTTGCTATGTCTTTGGCTTGAACAAATCTTAATACTTAAATCAAGTATTTTACCAAAACTTTAAATTTGGCATACCTCTCTAGATAGATTTCTTGAGACAGTTATTTGTTTTTTAGTAAGCATTTAGCTATCAGTAATCAGTAATCAGTAATCAATTTATAAGCTGTTGTGCAGCTAGATTGTATTGTAAAACTGTATATTCTAGTATTCAAATAGGATTCAAAAAAGTTGCCTGAAACCTTCTTTACTTTTGACTTGCTATTCCCAAGAAGCGTAAGTTACAAAGTTTTTCCTTGCCTCCACGACAAAACTTTTATGCCTGACGGCACGCTACACACACAGCAACACAGCAAAACCTAGTTAAAGAAATTAAAACTTTATACATTTATTCTTATTGTTTATAGTTTAGCCTATAAAACTGATAGTTGATAGCTGACAACTGAATACTTATGATTTTCATACCTCTATAGATAGATTTTTTGAGAAAACTATTTGATTTTTATACCTCTATAGATAAATTTTGGCTAAGAGGCGAAAAATTTTTAACCGATAGGCTGATCCATTTTTAGTCAATCTTTTCCGACATTAGAAACAGTACATTTAGCCAGTTATTGAGGTAGGTCATGGAAAAAATTAGAGCAGCGATTATCGAAGACCATAATTTGACCAGAGTCGGTATCAGTAGTTGTTTAAATGAGCAAAACAATATTCAAGTTGTGGGAGATGCTGAAAATGCTGCTGCTGGGCTACAACTGCTTCAAGATACTCAGCCAGATATTGCCATTGTTGATATTGGTTTACCAGATATGGATGGGATAAGACTGGTACAACAGTTTCGACAGTCTATGCCATCAGCACAAGAAACAAAAATCATTATGTTGACTTCTTTTGCTAAAGAGGAAATGGTTTTAGCCGCGTTTGCAGCTGGGGCAGATTCTTACTGTATCAAAACCATTAAGTTTGAGTTACTGTTGGAAGCACTGTACATGACTTATGAAGGGTATTCTTGGATTGACCCTGTAATTGCGCGGATCATTCTCAAAAATATTCGTCGCTCAGTGAATACAAAACAAAATATTACTTCCAAAGGGATTATTTCTGCTATTGAACCGGAACAAGCAAGTATTCTAGAAGCCAACCCACTGACAGATAGGGAAATGCAAGTATTGGAGTTAATTGTTCAAGGTTTTAGCAATCAAGAGATTGCTGATCAACTGTATATTAGTTTGGGAAGTGTAAAAGTATATGTGCGGGGTATTTTGAACAAACTTTGTGTCAGCGATCGCACTCAAGCTGCTGTTCTAGCATTGCGGTCTGGTTTACTCAATTAAAAGTAAATTGTAAGCATTCAGCTATCAGCCGTCAGCCGTCAGCTATCAGCTATCAGCTATTAGTTATCAGCAGTCAGCTATCAGCAAGAAACAAGAAAAACATGAATTATCAATTGTCCATTGATAAACTGCTCTCATTAATAATTGGACAAAAAGAGTAAGTATTCAGCTATCAGTAATTAGTAATCAGCCAATAGTAGCAGTAACAAAGATTCAGAAGTGTTGATTTCAGGAATGTGATTGCATCTGTTTCTTTTCATTCCTTGGGTTTCACTCTTTCATGTACACGGCTAATGGGTGACGGCTGAATACTTACTAAAACGGGAGCATCCTTATTATTAATTCAGTCTCTCTCTAGAGAATAGCTATTAGCGTGGCGTGGACATTTACTGATTACTGATAGCTGATTACTTACAGTTAATCTTTGAAGTCTTGAATTGCTGTTGCTGTCAAAGCATAAACAACCCGACGCTTACGTTCAACTTGAGTACCATCAACAGGTATTCCTTTCTTCCAAGCAGCAATAATCGCTTTCTTATCTGCTGAATAAACTGTTTTTTCTCTACGATATTTTGCTGGCAATTTTTCTGCATCTACAAGTACATCACAACTGGGTGGATTTTCTTTAATTGTAATCCGCAATGAATTACCAATCATTTTTTCAGGTACAATCCCTGTGGCATTTTGTTCTAAAATTGTTTCATCTAATTTCTGTCGCCACCGTTCTAGTCTTAAAAGTGCTGATTGATGTACGGCTTTCAGATGTTCTAGTCGTTGCTTAATAGCTGTTATTTCTGCATCTAGTTGTAATGCCAATTCGGCTTGAATATCAACTGCTTCTGATTGTTCTTCTTGAGTTTCCCAAATCGCATTGATGATATCAGCTTCTTCTTCAGAAGTTTGACAATTGGTTAATTGTTCCCAAAGATGAGCAGCACTTTGGGATAGTCCGGCTAAGGATTGTTGAGCTAGTGTTATAGTCATGATTACCACTTTCCACAAGTTTGATAGTATTCTTTTTCAGTTTCAATTTGATTTAAAATAGCTAATGTACCTGTGTCTAAATCAGTATTGAAATCATTATCAAGGGATATATTTGCAATGGTTTTTTGTGTATGTTGATGATTTTGCTCAGGACTGACAGTAAATTTAGGTTTCTGTGTTGTGACACTTTGGGTTACAATTACTGTTGGTTGTTGCATTGTTTGGGTTGCATAACGCCATCAATTTGAGCGCGTTAGCGCATATACTCATATTGATATGACAGTGATAATTCAATTTTTTGAGTTAACTTGGTGTCAAATATTTATTAGTTCCTAAATATCAAAATTTCAACCTAATACTAGATATGAAACTCATCAAAAAATCTGACAAGCTTCTTCAAGAAACACAAATAACAGAGGAAACAAAAGAGCAAAGTCTACAAGGTGATTTCAGTAATCCAGAAAAAACAACAGGTGAGGAACATCTGAAACACGATATAAAGTATCAAGAACCTAACTATATTCCAATACGTGATAATCCTATTGTTTTATCTGTAGGTAATACAGGATGGCAGGTTTCTGAAATATGGAAAGATATTAGATTGGATAATTTTTAATTATTACTTGATTAATTGATTTAAAAGGTTTTTCTTATGTAATTTTAAAAATTGGATTTATGTCTGGTGCTTATTATCCAATGATTCTTTATCCACCTCTAGTAAGGCGGTTAAGAAATGGTAATTCAGAACAGAAGTATCTCAAAGCTTCTTTTCAAGGCTGCATTGCATTACCAGATGATAAGAGTACAGCCAAACAAGGAGTAAGTGAAAAAGAGTTTTTTCGGCATCTACTGGCGGCTTTTCCTGGTAATCTAATTTGTCAAGCGGTTGAGTTTGAAATTCCAGGTTATCCTCTCCGTTACTCGACTGACTTTATTTTTTATAATCACTCATCTGGGTTAGCTTTAGATATTGAAATTGATGAACCTTATATTGGAAATACGGGTAAACCTCATCATTGTATTGATGTTAATGATGATAGGATTCGTAACCGTTTTTTCTTGGAACGTAATTGGGGTGTAGTTAGATTTGCAGAAATTCAGGTGGTGCGTCATCCTTGGAGTTGTTGTAAGGTAATTGCTCAAACAATTGCTAAGTTGACAGGGGATAATAGTGTGTTCATAGTGTTGCAAAGATTGGCTGATGTACCTTTACAAAAATGTTGGACAAGGCGTGAGGCTAGGTTGATGGCTAAGAACAATTATCGTCTGTCTTATCTGCAAAAAAATTTCACGAATATTTTTTAAAGCTTCTTCTTTAATTTCTCCTGCGGAAACGCAACCTGGCAATTCTGGACACCAAACAGACCAGTCTCCCGTTTCAGGAGCAGCTTCCAGCACAACACGCCATTTCTTTTTGCTTTCTCTTTGACAGTGGTTATTGATTTAATTTTAGGATAGCGATTGCGCGGAGCGCAGTGCCAAAGGCAATCGCTTATTGAGAAAGGAAAGGATGGGCGATCGCATTAAGAGACTGTTGGAAGCGATCGCTGACTGAGAGATGAAGAAAATATGATTTATCGCTATTTATTGTTTATTGTAAATTCTCAAGTTCTGCCAACATATCATAAGATTTAAATATTTTTTCAGTTTCCTTTAGTCCCAATGGTTTTTTCAGATCAATGAAAATATTGCTATCGCTATAATCCCTATTTCCATCTAATACTTTACAACGTTCTTTGTATTGTTCCCAATCTCTTCTTTGTGAAATATATATTTCCTTTAAATTACTTTTGCTTTCATAAAATTTATTATTATCTTGAAGTATTTCCTTGCTAATAATCATGATATTTAAATGAGCAAATATAATGAGATTTTGAATTTGTTCTTTTAGGTAAGGTTTAGAACCGGGCGGCAGTATATATAGTATTTGACTTGAGGGGGCGACAAGCAAGTTGAAACCAAGATAGGGAAAAGGTTTGAGGTGATAGACCCTCTGAAAAAATCTGGTGCTTATTGAGAATAGTATACAGTTATTAAGCAGATATTTATAGGGTGCA
>NZ_BJCE01000158.1:0-12774 GCF_005402885.1 Sphaerospermopsis reniformis | reverse complement strand
TTCCCTCTTGCCATTACTAATTTGTTATGCTATTATAATATCTTAATGCGGATGTGGCGGAATTGGCAGACGCGCTAGATTTAGGTTCTAGTACCGCAAGGTGTGAAGGTTCAAGTCCTTTCATCCGCATTTTAAAAAAATTGATCATAAAAAACTTCTGTTGGCGCTGATATCGAAGTTGAAAAATCAGCATGATTAAAATAATGGCTTGGATTCAGCAGAGTGTAAACAACAAGAAAGCTGGGTAAAACTTGTATTTGCTGATAAATACAGAGAGATTGGTTGAGTATACCGTGAACAGCAAGCTAAAAAGCTATTTGCGGTAAATTACAGTATTTAATAAAGTTAATAATTTTTTATAATTTGATTGTGAATATGTTTGGCGTGATTCACCCAAAATATTTGATTATCGCAGTATCTCTCAGTAAGTGATGGAAAACTTACAAATTGACTAAGATTTGATAATCTTTAAATACAGCAGGAGTCAGGAGTAAAACTCTCTTTCTGTTTATGTTTCACTTTTGATTCTGTACCTGATTGATCTGCAATCTGCTGTAACTCTGTTATTTTTGAGAGTTCATACAAAATAAAACATCTGGCTTTGTATTTATGACTACTAAATCTTTGATGTTTTATACTTGGTTTCAATTGTGATGTATCTGCTATGCAAATTCAAATCACAAGTCTTTAATTTAGCTAAAGCAAAATGATGACAACTCCTCTAGGTAGCTACAGGTTGTTTAACAAACTACATCCCCTGTCTTTGTTGGCACAGTTAAGCACAAAGAAAGTAACAGGTTGTTTAAGTGTATTTACTGGATTAGTTTCTTGGTCAATTTATTTAGAAGAAGGTAAATTAACTTACGCTACTTATTCAGATAAACTATTTGAACGTCTGGAGAGTCACTTACAACGTTTAAATCAGGAAATTCCTACTTTTAACAATGTAACTTATGAACAGATGGGTTTGATATATCAGTATGGCAATAACTGTCAATTGATACCAAACGCTGACTATCATGCGATTTGCTGGCTAGTAAATCAAAATTATATTACCCATCAACAAGCAGGGATGTTAATAGAAGAACTGTCCAAAGAAGTGCTAGAGTCTTTTATTTCTTTAAAAGAAGGTAACTATAAACTTAATACTGATAATTCCTTAAATGAACTACCAAAATACTGTCATCTGGATTTGCAATTAATAGTAGAACAGTGTCAAAAACAGTTACGTTATCGTCAACAAATTCAGTCAAAAAAATTATCTAATAGCAGTTTAACAAAACAAACAACATCTGCACCAAAAACAGAAGATGAATTAGAGGATAAATCAGCAAAATTCGCCACTGTTGAAAGGAATTTTCATAACAATTTGCCATCTGTTTTGAGTGAGCAATTATATACAATTGCCTGTATTGATGATAGCCAAGCAGTGCTGAATTCTATTAGACATTTTTTAGATGAAAAAACATTTTCTGTTGTCATGATTAATGATCCAATTAAAGCTTTAATGCAAATCATTAGAAGCAAACCAGACTTAATTTTACTAGATGTAGAAATGCCTAATTTAGATGGTTATGAACTATGTTCATTATTACGGAAGCATTCAGCATTTAAAAATACACCCATTATTATGGTTACTGGTAGAACCGGATTTGTGGATAAAGCGAAGGCGAAAATTGTCAGGTCATCTGGCTATTTAACTAAGCCTTTTACAAGATCAGATTTGCTGAAAATGGTATCTAAATACATTGGTTAATTTAATACTTTTCGTAAGTATTGAGCTATCAGTAATCAGCCAATGGCTACGCCACACTTGACTAAAAGCTTTCACCCTAAGAATGAGAATTTGTGGATGGGGAAAGTTTTTACAGAAGTCAGAAGAATATTGAAATTCTTATTATTCATGCATAATATTTTTCAATATTGAACCTGATAGAACTTTTCAAGTTCAGTAATTACGCAAAACAGAACGAAAGTAGGGGTAATTCATGAATTAACCCTACTCAAGAATCAGGTTTTTATTTTAATATTGCGTAAGTCATAAATTTTTGAGAATTTTGCCAACAAATATTTGAATTACAGTCATGAGCAATTCTAAACAAACCGTGTATTATCAAACCATTCAAAACTCTTTGGGAGATAGCTATCTTCAATTTCAAATCAATCAACAAACTACAGCTGTATTATCCGTCGCTCACACCCAAGAAGCAATTATTGTACCTATTGAAGCTGTAACATCTATGCCTAATATGCCAGCCTGTATATTAGGATTGATGAATTGGCGTAGTCGGGTAATTTGGGTAATTGATTTGCCAAAAATGTTTAATTTAGAAGGTTTAGATCATCGCCTGAGAAAGTATAATATTATCGTGACCAAAGTGGAATCAAAGCTTTTAGGTTTAGTTGTGCAAGAAATTAAAGGTACGACTAAATTGATGGCTGATGATATTCATTCTCCTGTCGGACAAGTGGCGGCTAGTTTAGTGCCTTATTTATGTGGCTGCGTGGAACAAAAAGAAGAAATATTGTTGGTATTAGATGCACATAATATTGTAAATTATTCTCATGGGGGCAGTGATTAGTTAATCAAGCTCAGAAAAATCATTTTTTGTTGTTATTATTACATAGAGTCAGGGGTATTAATTTAGGGGTATTTATTTATGTTTAATAAAACTGACACTGCTCAGACTGGTGATCCCAATAAAAAAGCATCTATTAAGACATTATCGCCCATGACAGATAAGAGAAAAGAAGTTAAAGAAGTTGTTGAACAGGAACATATAACAACTACTCATAAGTATTTTGGGAAAAATATAATTAATAAATATTTACAGCAAGTGAAATTAAGAACAAAAGCATTAATTTTTACCATTGCTATCAGTACCTTGCCAGTATTGGGAATTGGCATAATTGCTTATAGCTTTGGTAGCAATGTGATTAGTAAGCAAATTATCAAAACTCAAGAAAATAAATTAATTAGTTTAGGTGATATTATTAATCTGTTTCTGTTGGCAAGATATGGAGATATTCAAATTCTCTCAACTTTGCCATTTTTGACTAATGCTGAAGTTAGTAAAAGTACCACTCTTGCCGAAAAACAAACAGTATTAAATCGGTTCATTACAGCTTATCAAGGTTATGATCATCTGGCGGTTTTTGACTTAAATGGAAGAGTGATTATTCAATCTCAAGGTGCAACCAGTAGTCAGGAACAAAACTTGAAATATTTTCAAGATGTTATACAAAAGAATAGTCCTGTTATTAGTCAACCAGAAAGATTACAAAATAATGTAGTAGTGATTTATATTGCTGCTCCTGTGAAAGATGTAGCTACAGGAAAAGTGATTGCTGTAGTGAGAACACGCATATCCATGCAAGGGTTAATAGAAGCAATAAAAGATCAGGTAGATAATAACAAAGATTATTATTTAGTTGATCATGAGGGGAAATTTTTTCTCAGTCTTCAGAGGGAGTTATTAGGTCAAAAAGCTACAGTAATATATCCTGGTTTAGCTGACTTGCTGAACAGTGAAAATGTGGAAAATTCTACAGGAGTGCGAACCATTCATCAAACGCCACAATTGGTTAGTTATGCACCGCTAAAAAAATTAGAAGGTTTACCGGATCTCAAGTGGCAATTAATTCTGGCTGAAAATGCTGGAATTGCTTTTGGACCGCAAAGACAATTTCTCAAGCTGATTGTTAATATCACAACATTAATAGCATTAGTGATGACATTGCTGGTTGCTTGGTTAGCAAAGAGTATCATCAAGCAAAATTCGGCTGAATTAGTAGCAGTAGAAAACCTCACTAATAAAATTGAGACTCCTCTGGAAGATCAGAAAATTGCCGAATTACCTGAAGAATTACCTGCTGATGGTAAAGATTATATTCAGGTGAATCAAGAATCTATCAAAGAATCTATATCTGAGGAACAAAAGCAGCAAAAAGATACTCTGCATTTACAACTTTTGCAATTAATTAGTCAGGTAAAAAATGCGACTAGAGGTGATTTAAAAGTACAGGCGAAGGTGCAAGATGGGGAAATTGGTACTATTGCTAATGTGTTCAATTCTATTTTAGAAAGCCTCCGAGATATTGTTACCCAAGTCAAACAGAATGCGAGTGAAATTAATAGAGATATTGGCTCAAATCAAGACTATATCAAATACTTAGCAGAGTCAGCAACTACACAAATTGAAGAAATAAACCGCACCTTAGCAACTGTTGAGCAAATGACTAATTCTATCCAAGCTTTAGCAGATGGCGCTCAAGAAATTACTGCTATTGCTAATCATGCTAACCACAATGCTAACAAAAGTGGAAAAGCAATGGATTTGACAGTAGAAAATATTTTATCTTTGCAAGAAACCGTGGGTGAAACTGCCAAAAAAGTTAGGCATTTGGGAGAATCTTCTCAACAAATTTCTCGTGTGGTTTCTTTAATTAACCAAATTGCGATTCAAACTAATTTGTTGGCGATTAATGCAGGTATTGAAGCGGCACGTGCAGGAGAAGAAGGTCAAGGTTTTGCTGTTGTTGCGGAAGAGGTAGGGGAATTAGCAACACGCAGTGCGGCTGCTACTCAAGAAATTGAGCAAATTGTCGAGCAAATTAAACGAGATACAGATGAAGTTGTGAAAGCTATGGAGGTGGGGACAAATCAGGTGATTCAAAGTACGCAAATTGCCGCAGATGCGAAGCAGAGTTTAAGCGAAATTGTAGATATTTCCCAACAAATAGATGCTTTTGTTAAGTCAATTGCTACTGCTTCAGTTTCTCAAGTAGAAACATCACAGGTGATTAACCAATTAATGAAAAATGTGCTGGCTATTTCACAAAGCAATAGCGAGTCTTGCCGACACATTTCTACATCTTTACAAAAAACTGCGGAGATTTCCCAGCAATTAGAACAAAAGGTTGAGACTTTTAAAGTCAATTAATTTAAAAAATAAATAAGGAAAAATAATCTATGACTACAGATAAAGAACTAGAAATTCAAATGCAGTTTTTGGAGGAAGCAACTGATTATTTGAATACCTTAGAAAGTATCGTACTGAAAATAGATACAAGTAAACATCTAGATGTAGATAAGATTAATGCTGCTATGCGAGCTGCCCATTCTATTAAAGGTGGTGCGGCGATGATGGGTTTTAAAGTTTTGAGTAATTTGGCTCATCGTTTGGAAGATTCTTTTAAGGTTTTAAAAACTCGGAAAAAATCTTTAAAAATTGATACTCATTTACAGAGTTTATTGTTATCTGGAGTTGATTGGTTACGGCAAATTGTAGAATTATTATCAGATAGAAAATCTCTAGATGATAAATGGTTAAGAACTTTTTGTTATCCGATTTTTGATGAACTGCATGAGCGTTTGGGTGATCCTTCTCCAGAGGATATTACTACCATGCTCTCACCAGAAGATGGTCAAGAAATTATTCCTTTGCTGTTTGAAACGGAAGTAGAAGAATGTCTGCAAACTTTAGAACAAACTTTAGAACAAACTTTAGAATCTTTATCAGCAAATAGTTCTACAAATGATTTATATTCACAAGTAGAAGTGATGGCTACAGAGTTTGGTGGTTTGGGTGAAATGTTGGAGTTACCTGCTTTTACTCAGCTTTGTGATTCAGTGCGTGAACATTTAGCAAATCATCCTGATCGCTGTGTGGAAATTTCTCAGTTAGCATTGCAAGCATGGAGGCGATCGCAAGCTTTAGTATTAACAAATCAACGGGATAGAATACCAGCAAATATTGAGCTAGGTGAGTTAGGGGAAGTAGTTGTTAATCCTATTCCCCCACAGGTTAATACTAGCAATATCCCTACAGAAAATCAAGAGAATACCTTAGTAGCAGAATTAGTAGCAGAAGTAGTAATTCCTGATTTTGCAGATTTAGAAATAGAATTACCCCCAGAAATCAATGCTGTCGAGTTTCCTGATCCCAATGTAGCATTTACTCAAGAAAATACATCCTTAGACTATAAACATATTGAACGCAAAAGCGAAATCATTGGAGTTACTAAAGATAAAGAAATTCATGAAAATACAGTTAGAGTTCCTAGTAAACAATTAGAAGAAATTAATGATTTATTTGGGGAAATTATCATACAGCGTAATGGTTTAAATTCCCAATTAGAAAGATTACGTAAATTGGTTTTAGGACTAGGCCAACGAGTGCAAACTTTGCATCAAGAAAATCAACAAGTGCGTGCAGTTTATGAAAAAATCATTAGCGAAGATGTAAATTCTGGAGTATCAACATCAGCAGAGACGATGAGAGAAACAGAAACATTAAATCGCTATCAAAAATTAAACTTGCTTTCTCAGGATGTGATGGAAACTATTGTTCAGGTAGCAGAAGTTGCCAGTGATATTCAACTCAGTATTGATGATACAGATCAAATTGCTCGGAAGTTGAATAAAACATCTAAGCAAGTCCAGAGAAAATTAACGCAAGTGCGAATGCGTCCTTTATCTGATTTAGTTGAACGTTTTCCCAGAGCAATTAGAGATTTAAATGTTGAATATGGTAAAAATGTTCAATTAAAAATTGAAGGGGGGAAAACCTTAATTGAACGTAGTATTTTAGAAGCTTTGAATGAACCTTTAATGCACTTGTTACGTAATGCTTTTGATCATGGAATTGAAGATCCTGCTACCCGTCGGAGTTTAGGAAAACCAGAACAAGGATTGATAGAAATTAAAGGATTTCATCGCAGCGATCGCACAATTATTACTATCAGTGATGATGGTAGAGGTATTTCTATAGAAAAAATTCGTCAACGTGCTGTAGCTATGGGTTTGGATACCACATTAATAGCTACTGCGAGTGAAGATGAACTATTATCACTAATTTTTGAACCTGGTTTTACCACTTCTGAAAAAGTGACAGCTTTATCTGGCCGTGGTGTGGGAATGGATGTAGTTCGCAATAACTTACAATCAGTTCGGGGTGATATTCAAGTTGATACACAAGCAGGAATTGGTACAACTTTTACTTTATCAGTGCCATTTACTCTTTCAGTTGCAAGAGTTTTATTAGTAGAAAGCGATACTGCCACCAGTCCACATCATCGCATGGTTTTAGCATTTCCTACAGATGTAGTTGCGGAAATCTTTTTATTAGATAATAAGCAAGTTTTTTCAATGGATGGTGGAGAATTTCTCAAATGGCAAGATACCATGTTACCTTTAATGCGTTTGGGTAATTATTTTGAATTTAATTGTTCTCACTATCATCATTTAGAAATAGAAAGTCCGACGGGAATAAATGCTAGTAGTGTGTTAATTATCAAACATGATCATCAACCAATAGCTGTACAAATAGATCGTTGTTGGGGTGAACAAGAAGTAGCAATTCGTCAAGTGGAAGGAAATATACCTTTACCTGATGGTTTTAGTAACTGTACAATGCTTGGTGATGGTCGAGTAGTACCATTAGTAAATACTAATGAATTAGTATCTTGGGTAACAAACAATCAACGTCCTCATAAAACTAATCAATTGCCTACCACTAAATTAAAAACAGCTTTTCTCAAACCACAAAAACCGAAACCCATAGCTAGACCTACTCATCAAAAAGGCATGATTTTAATTGTCGATGACTCCATTAATGTACGACGTTATTTAGCCTTAACTTTGGAAAAAGGAGGGTATCAGGTTGAACAAGCTAAAGATGGTCAAGATGCTTGGGAAAAGTTAGAAAGTGGGTTAAAAGTGCAAGCAGTAATTTGTGATATTGAAATGCCCCGTCTTGATGGTTATAGCTTTTTAGAACGGGTAAAATCTCATGTTGATTTAAAAAGTATTCCCGTTGCCATGTTGACTTCTCGTAGTAGTAATAAACATCGTCAACTAGCAATGCAGTTAGGAGCGCGGGCGTATTTTTCTAAACCTTATAATGAACAAGATTTATTGAGAACATTAGAAGATATGATTTTTAGAATGACAGAAACAGATAATAATTGAAAGCTACCGGACTTCTTAAAGAAGTCCGGTATCTGAGTATTAGGATTCAATATTAAAGAGGTTATTCAGTTTTGGGTTTATCTTAAGAACCTGTTTCTTCGTTAGTTCCTTCAGCGGAGACTTCTTCTTTCTTCTTCTCCTGTTGTTGTTCTGCTTGTTGAACTTGTTGCAGGTGAATATTATTTACTTGGTTAATAAATAATTCGACTGCTTGACTTACTCTTTGTTGTTGTTCTGCTTCTCCAGAAACATCATAACAACGGTAAGCTGGTGTAATTCCCAAGACAAATTTTTCTTGTTCTGCTTCTAACAATTCAACAGTTGCGTTAGCTGCAACCCAATTTTTTTGAAATGGGAAAGAGGTGACAATACTAGCGACAATGGAAGCTACGGCCGGACAAATGACTGGTAGCCATTTCAGCCAAGGTTGTCCGGTTTCTAACTTATCCACCAATACTAAAATTGGGGTGACACCAGACAAAATTACAGTAGAAATTTGCAGGATATAGTAAAGATTTCTTGCTAAATTTCTAGTGCTTTTGTAATCATCAATCAAATCTTGGCAATACTCTAAAGCTTTGGCTCTGGCAGGAACTATGGTATTGTTTTCCAAGGAATTACTATTCTGTAATAAAGAGGTGTATAGTTCAGCTTTTTTTGCTAGTTCTGCTTTTTGAGCTTCTTTTCTAGCATTATTAACTGAGTTTCTGTTGAGGAGAAACAAAAAAATTGCAATAGCTAAAGCTCCAACTCCAGCTAGTACATACTGTTGATTACTAGAATCGAAATAAATGATGAAAGCCGCACTGATAAAAACAGCTGCTAATAGATAATCAATCAGCTTTAAGAACAAGAGCATTTTTTCACCTGGCGAAGAAAATGGATGGAATGTATAAGCATTTTCTAACTCAATTAAAAATTGAGTGAAAAGCCTGAAAATAGGTCATTTTGCAAACAATTAATTATCTTACACCAAAGTAGCATTAAATACAAGGTTGTCATGCGGCTAGTTAACAAAAATAAAAATATTTTGATGAAAAATTTAAAGTTTTGTAAAATCCATACATTTGATTTATACCTTTGTAAGTATTCAGCAATCTTCCATCGGTTTTTATCAACAAGAGGTTGAAAAAACAAATTAAAATATTCATGAAGTAATTGCACATATTTTTAAACTGTGAGAAAGAAAACCATTAATATCATGGTGATAGTCAGAGCAAAAATTAAAGCATATTCAAATCTACGACTAAAAAATCCGATAATAGTGATTAATCCTACTAATAAAATGGCAATACCAATATATTGTTCTTTTTGCAAATTTTTAGCGATTAATGAATCATCAGATCCGGAAGGAGTTTCTTCAATATTATTAGTTTTTCGTGTTGAGTATTGATATGAATTTATCTCATGCAGAGACGCAGAGACGCAGAAAGTATGAATTGTTAAAATTTGCTGTTTTGTAATTTTCATAAATCCTGTATTCTTGCCAGATATAGATGATAGAGAAAAAATGTAAATATTTAGACTAATTGCCTTATAATGTTTGGGTATTATTAGGTGACAGTAAAACCGCTTATTTATAATAGTGAAGAAGAATTTACCATTGGCGGCAGCAAAATTATACACAGTTGGTAGGGGTATATTAAAAATTGAAAATTGATCTTCTCAAAATATTTCCTCGTTCCCAGTCTCAGACTGGGAATGCTATCAAGAGTCTCTGACTCTTTTGTAACATTTTCGTGATATTGATCAAGGTAGAGCCTTGAGAATTTATTCCCATACAGAGTATGGGAACGAGAAATGAGAAAATGAGAAAGAAAAAAATTACTCAATCAATTTTTTATCTATCATTAGTTATATTTCCATCAGCAACATCACTACTAAAAATTGCCTAAAATTTACCTCCCAGTATGAAATATAAACTATAGTATATATCGCTAGAAGTCAGTCATCAGCAAGAGGAAAAATAGTCAAATTACGTCTAATGTTGTGAATAGATATTCAAAAAAATGGACATAGAATATGCCTCTTTACAAACTAGAAGAATTTGATCCAAACTATAGAGAAACCTTTGGCGGAGATGATATTAAAACCTTGAATCTCTATACCGAAGGAGGAACAGAAGTAGGTGCAGTTGCTGATGCTTTAGTCGATGAAAATGGCAGGTTTAGATATTTAGTGATTGATACAAGTTTAGATACTGTTGGCAAGAAAATATTACTACCCATTGGACTAGCTCGCATCAATTATCCCGCTGGGCGTGTCTATGTCGATGGACTGAGTAAACAGCAAGTAGAACACTTACCAGAGTACCGGGAAAACATCATTGTTGATCAATCATTTGAAGAATTGGTACGCTCTATCTATCGTTCTCACCTTGGTACCATAACTTATGAACTGGAAACTTACAACTACGAACAAGAACCAACTTTATATGGTTTAAATGAGCAATATCATCAAACTCTCAGACTTTATGAAGAACGTCTAATTGCTAACAAACATCGTGTGAAAACAGGAGAAGTAGCAGTTGGTAAACACATTGAAACTGAAACTGCACGGGTGACAGTACCTATTGAAAAAGAACGCGTTGTTATTGATAGAGTTCAAACACCAGAGATAGGTACAATAGTAGACCCCAACGAAATCAAATTTCAAGCAGGGGAAGTAGCACATATAGATGTTTATCAAGAAACTCCAGAAATTCATAAAGAAGCATTTGTTCGTGAAGAGGTGCGAGTCAGAAAAGTAGTAGATCGGGATATTGTGGAAGCAGAAGACACGATTCGCCGGGAAGAATTAGATATTGATACCTCCGGTGAATTAAATATCAATGAAAATCGTGTATAAATTCATGAATCAGGAATCAGGAGATAGTAGGGGTTTAGATCCCCGACTTCTTCAAGAAGTCCGGGATCTGGGTATTGGGTATTTTTCATTTCCACCAAATATCTGACTTTTGATAATTAGATTTTCTGGCGATTCATTCGTGAGAAAGATGGAAATATCAGCATCAATTAATATTCTTGAAGGTAAGAAATTCAGAAACACTATTAACCGTTGAGGAAAAATATAATGGTTCTTTACAAATTAGAAGATTTTGACCCTCAGTACCGCACTACTTTTGAAGACAAAGACATTAAGGGATTAGGAGTATATACAGAAAGAAATGATGAAAAAATCGGTACAGTCCATGATGCGTTAGTTGATGAAAATGGACATTTTCGCTATTTAGTAGTTGACTTAGGCTTCTGGATTTTTGGTAAAAAAGTTTTACTACCTATTGGTCGTACTCGCATCGACTATAATAATGATCGCGTTTATGCTCTTGGTTTAACAAAAGAACAGGCAGAAGATTTACCTGAATTTAACGAACGTTTAGCAGGAGATTACGACTATGAAGAACGGGTGCGTGGTGTATATCGTAAACCCGACTATCGCACCACACCGCTAGAAGCATCAGGTTCAGTAGAATCACCAACGCCCGTAGATTCCAGAGAAGTAGCAACAACCTCTACAGCCAGAACTACACCCAATTACACCCGTGATACCTACCGCTACGAACATGAACCGGAGTTATTTGGATTAAATGAGCAAGATCATCAAACTCTAAAACTGTATCAAGAACGACTTATTGCTAATAAACATCGCCGCAAAGTGGGGGATGTAACTGTTGGTAAGCACGTAGAAACTGAAACTGCACGAGTATCAGTACCCGTTGAAAGAGAACACGTTGTTATTGAGCGTGTCACCCCTGAAAATGCTGGTAGAACAGTTTCTTCCCGTGAAGCTGACTTCCATGAAGGTGAAGTTGCTCGCATGGAAATCCACGAAGAAATCCCGGAAGTTAGAAAAGAGGCTTTTGTGCGGGAAGAAGTGAGAGTGAAAAAAGTCGTTGAGCAAGATACTGTGGAAACTCAAGACACAGTTCGTCGGGAAGAGTTAGATGTGAATGCTCCTAATCTCCCGATTGAAGAACGATAATTAGTAAGTATTCAGGAGTCAGGATTTAGGATTCAGGATTCAGGAGTTAGAATAATTGTAAAATCAGGAATCAAGAGATTCAAGATTTTATCAAATACATCAAGATAATCAAAGTTTTAATTTATTCTGGATCTGGATTTTGAATTTTGAATCCTTCTATCTTAACTATTGAAATAATATTGATTGTATTTAATGAACCACGTTATGCAAAGCATTTCCCGAAGGGTAGACACGAAGGACACGAAGGAAGAAAAGATTATCCCTCTCTTGGAAGAAAGGTTGTTTGTTGATCATAATAAACAAAAGGTAGGAGAGGTGATTGTTCGTAAAGAAATCGAAACTGAGATGATCCAAGTTCCTGTGAGACGGGAAAAATTAATTGTTGAACAAGTTAGTCCACAACACCAACAATTAGCAGAAATTGATTTAAGTCACGGGGAGATTCCTGGTATTGAGTTAATAAATGAGGAAATATCAAAAGATTCTAGTTTGGATAGAGGTTTAACGGTGAGTGGAGAGTTTATTTCCCCAAAAATTGCTAGTTTGCTTTTAAATGCGATCTCTCAAGAAAAAGATCATGGTTGTCAACAAGTCAAAATCACAATTTCTGTAGAAAATCAATCCCAACAGCAAAAGTATCAAGAATGGTTTAACCGTTGTTCTCATTCTTCTCATATTTAATTTTATGGTGGGTATTACCCACCTTTTTAATTATTAATTAATTAATTAATTAATTAATAATTAAAAATATCAATCAATTATCAATTATCAATTATCAATTATCAATTAATTGGTGTATATCTTTGACGATTATAGATTGC
>NZ_BJCE01000157.1:0-12944 GCF_005402885.1 Sphaerospermopsis reniformis | reverse complement strand
GAATATAATTATAACAGATTTTCAATTATGAGTCAAGTATCTTGTTCTCTGAATTTTGCAAAGCATTATAAGCACTTCAAGATTACTTAAAATTATCCACTAAGTAAGTGAACAGAAAAAACCGAAATATGTAACGAAAAGTAAAATATCTAAAAACCTATTCCCTGTTCCCTTGTCATAACGACAATTTTTAACGCCCACTTACTTAACTTTGTTACTATTATTTACCTACAATTCTCCTCCCAGTCACCAGTCCTAGTCACCAATCCCCCTATCATGGTAGTGTAATCCGAATCATTATTTAGAGGTATTCCTTACCTCAAAAAAGACATATATAGACGAAAATTGATCCTCAGAATTATCTGCAAGTAAATCAAACACACGGATAACTATGTTAGAACAAGGCACTATCAGTATCCATACTGAGAATATTTTCCCAATTATCAAAAAATCTCTCTATTCAGATCATCAAATTTTCTTACGGGAACTGGTATCCAACGCAGTAGACGCGATCCAAAAAATCAAAATGGTTTCCCGTGCAGGAGAATACAACGGAGATATCAGTGAACCAGAAATTACCATTGCCATTGATAAAGATAAAAAAACCCTCTCCATTTCTGATAATGGCATTGGAATGACAGCAGAGGAAGTCAAAAAATATATTAACCAAGTTGCGTTTTCCAGTGCGGAAGAATTTATTCACAAATATGAAGGAAAAGCCGATCAACCAATTATTGGACATTTTGGTTTAGGTTTTTATTCCTCCTTCATGGTGGCGAAAAAAGTCGAAATTGACACTCTATCCTATAAAGAAGGTGCAACAGCAGTACATTGGACTTGTGATGGTTCACCAGAATTTACATTAGATGAATCTTCTCGCACCTCTCGCGGTACTACCATTACTTTAACATTAATGCCCGATGAGGAAGAATATTTAGAACCTGCGAGAATTAAGAATTTAGTTAAAACCTATTGTGATTTTATGCCAGTTCCCATCAAATTAGATGGGGAAGTTTTGAATAAACAAAAAGCACCTTGGCGCGAATCTTCTAGCAGTTTAACTAAAGAAGATTATTTAGAATTTTACCGCTATCTTTATCCTTTCCAAGAAGAACCTTTGTTATGGGTGCATCTAAATACAGATTATCCTTTTATTGTGAACGGGATTTTGTATTTCCCGAAAATGCGCCCTGATGTGGATGTCACTAAAGGACAAACAAAGTTATTCTGTAATCAGGTTTTTGTGAGTGATAACTGTGATGAAATTATTCCCCAATTTTTGCTACCAATGCGGGGGGTAATTGATAGTACAGATATTCCTTTGAACGTTTCCCGTAGTGCATTACAAGGCGATCGCACAGTTAAAAAAATCGGTGATTACATCGCTAAAAAAGTCGGCGATAGCTTGAAAGAATTATATCGCACCGACAAAGAAAAATATATCAACGCCTGGAAAGATTTAGGCACATTCGTTAAATTTGGTGTTCTCAACGATGAGAAATTTAAGAAACAAGTTGAAGACATCATCGTTTTCCGCACCACTGCCAAATTAGAAGCAGAAAAAACAGAAACACCCGCAGTAGAAGTACAATCTTCTGAGAGTGATGTTTGGCAAGATGTCACCCCAGGAAACACCACCAGCTTACCTTATACCACCCTCAAAGAATATTTAGAACGCAACAAAGAACGCCACGAAAATAAAGTTTTCTACTGCACCGATGAAGCGAGTCAAGCGACTTATGTAGAACTTCACAAAAACCAAGGTTTAGAAGTTCTATTTATGAACTCCTTCATTGATACCCACTTTATTAACTTCCTAGAAAGAGAATATCAGGACGTTAAATTTACACGGGTAGACTCTGACATTGATAACACATTATTAGATGATAAATCAGGGGAAATTGTAGACCCCACAACCAACAAAACCAAGAGTGAAATTATCAAAGAATTATTTGAAAAATCACTCAACAAACCAAAAGTTAATATTCGTACCGAGGCATTAAAATCAGATAATCCCCAAGGAACACCACCAGCAATGGTATTGTTACCAGAAATTTTGCGTCGTTTGCGAGATATGAACGCCATGATGCAACAGCAAAATGCAGAATTTCCTGAAGATCATATTTTGTTAGTAAATACCGCCCATCCTTTGATTCAAAACTTGTTAACCTTGAACCAAGGAAGTATTATTCAAGGTGATGGAGAATCACCCACAGAGCAGTTAACAAAAATGATTTGTCAGCACGTTTATGATTTAGCGTTGATGTCACAAAAAGGCTTTGACGCTGAGGGCATGAAGTCTTTTGTGGAAAGGTCTAATGATGTGTTGACTAAGTTAACAGAAAAAGCGAGTCAGTAAGTACAATATGTAGGGGTTTAGCAATGCCAAACCCCTATCTTGTTATTGCTGACAGAGGAAATTGAAATTGTCTGAATCAGAATGTCTGGTTACTGAGCGACTTGTACTGAGCCTGTCCTGAGCCTGTCCTGAGCCTGTCCTGAGCGGTGTCGAAGGGCGGTGTCGAAGGGCGCAGTCGAAGTAAGCCGAAGTAAGCCGAAGTACAGGATTTGAGGACTTACAGGATGATTTCTTTTTAAGGATTTTTTACAGGATTTGCAACAAAATGGTTTTAAATAGCTTTACAATTTAATTAAGTAAACAATATTTCAAGATGTAATGATATCTATTCCTATTACCCTAGAACAACTGATTGCAGTTGTAAAACAGTTACCACCAGATGAACAAGCACAGGTAGCAATGTCCTTACTTAAAGGGGATTTATCTTCAGATTTAACAGAATTACTACAAAAACAGTATGCTTTAAACTCTGATAGTGAGAATGTGAAAAGTTTAGCTATTTCAACTGATAAGAAACCGAAAAAGTATGATTTCTCTGATTTAATGGGGCGTTTAAATTGGCGAGGAGATGCAGTTGAAATGCAAAGGTCTTTAAGAGATGAATGGTGATAGTTATCTGTTAGATACAAATGCGGTTGTGGCTGTGTTACAGGGAAATACTCAACTGCTGCAAATATTACAAAACGCTGATTGGATAGGAATTTCCGTGATTAGTCAAATTGAATTTTTGGCATTTTCTGGTTTAAGTGAATTAGATTATCAGCTTTTTCAAGAGTTTATTCAGCGTGTGGAAGTTGTTGGTTTGTCAGCAAAAGATACGTTATTAATTGATAATATTATTAAAATTCGTCAGCAATATCGCTTAAAATTACCTGATGCAGTAATTACAGCAACAGCAATACAAAATACAGCGAGTTTGGTAACGGCAGACCAAGAGTTAATAAAAATACCTATTTTGACTGTAATTACTTGGTAATTCCATCAAAATTAATTCTTTCTCCTGACTCCTGACTCCTGACTCCTGACTCCTGACTCCTGACTCCTGACTCCTACTATATAATCATTGATAAACCTGAAAACAGGAAAACCCACCATGATCATCACCACCCAAGACTACCAAATCACTTGGGAAAAATTACCCGATGATTACATTCTTCCCGACGATCCTGTGGATAACATCTACCAACCCACCCAAGCCGCAGCCCTAACCGAAAGCCTCCAACTAGCAGGTAAACTTGCTGCCAATTGCCTTATAACTACGAATTATGGCATCTGTGCCACAGTAAACGGCAAAATTGTCGTTAAAGCCCCTGACTGGGCTTATATCCCCGAAATTCGCACAACTAAGCAAGAAATCTTTCGTAGTTATACCCCCCAACTACAGGGAGACATTCCGGTTATTGTCATGGAATTTATTTCTGATACCGATGGAACAGAATATTCTAGTAAACCAACTTATCCGCCTGGAAAATGGTTTTTTTATGAAAGAATTTTAAAAGTTCCTAACTACATTATTTTTGAACCAGATAGAGGAGACTTAGAAGTTTATCGCTTAGATAAAAATAGTGAACAATACCAAATAGAAACACCTGATCAAAACCAACGTTACTGGATAGAAGAAATCAAACTTTATCTCGGTATTTGGGAAGGTACAAGAGAAAATCTCACCACTAAATGGTTAAGATTTTGGGATGAACAAGGAAATTTGTTATTGTGGAGTTCCGAATTAGTAGAACAAAAACGACAGGAGATAGAAGTAGAAAAACAACGTGCTGAACAAGAAAAACAGCGTGCTGAAAGACTAGCAGCACAACTACGTGCAGCAGGTATCGAACCAGAAAACTAAAAGTAGGGTAGCCAACACCCACCAAATTATAAAATAAAACTCTTGTGGTGCGGGCATCTTGCCCGCTAATAGTATACTTGAGAAAAATCTGTTAACTAATCACAGCAATACATTCAATTTCTACCAACACATCTTTAGGTAAACGGGAAACCTCCACACAAGCACGCGCAGGGGCGGTATCTTCAGAAAAATACTTTGCATAAACCGCATTTACAGCAGCAAAATCTTTCATATCAGCTAAAAATACACCTGTTTTCACGACATCATTAAAAGTAGCACCAGCTTCTGTGAGGATAGCTTCAATATTTCTCATCACCTGTTCCGTTTGTTTGGTGACATCATCAGTATAAACCACATCACCCAAACGGGGATCAATAGCTATTTGGCCAGCGACAAACAGCATTTTCCCTGAAGCTACAATAGCTTGGTTATATGGTCCAACGGGTGCGGGTGCTTTATCGGTACGGATAACTTCACGAGTCATAATTTTAATCTCTTTTATCTCTTTTGGTAACGGTGCATCTGGTTTATTGAAGTCTAAATCAACATCTGTTGTATCAACTTCTCCATCTGGCATGATCGCATTTCCTCTTAAAATGGAAGGTTTTTAACCTTGAATGAAATAATTATCAATTATCAATTGTCAATTATCAATTGTCAATTGTCAATTGTTCATGGCTGCTAAAAAAGCCTTTTGACTCACATCTTTATAAACGGATTGTAAATAATTCATTGTCACATCACCCGCAGAAGAACTCACTGAATTTTCCTCATCTTTAGCTAGGGGAATTTTACCCAAAACGTCTAACACTGTCTCACCCACACTAGGAGAAATGACCACTAAAGACGATTCTAATGGCTCATTATATTGCCAAAAATTATCTGATTTTAATGACAATTGATGTTCAGAAATTGGTTTTTGAATTTCTGCTTTTTCCTGTTTGCTAGTCGTTCCCTCAGACTGATCTAAAAGTTTACTGCTGCGTAAATTTCGTAAATCACTAATAATTTTTTCTCTGGTGCGTCCTCGTAATTGAAATAAAACAAAAGGATCTTCACTAAAGCGATCGCCTAATTGATAATACACTGCCCCAATATGTTTACAAGGTACTGCTTTATCAGGACAGGAACATTTACTATGAACATCACCCAAGGTAAAAGGAAATAATGAAAGTCCGTTACTTGTAAAGACATCTTCAATATTTTGTGGCATTTCTCCCGCTAATAATTTAGCAGCAAAAATTGACTTTTGGGACATGGTTTCAATCACATAACCCCATTCTTCATCACTAAAAGCATCTAGGAACAAAGAAACTTTATAAGGTTCTACTTCACTACCTTGAACCCGTGCTAAAACCTTCGCACCTTTAAATTCAATACTCAAAACATTGCCTTGTCGAGAATAATTTCTCGCCCTTTCTAACCGCTTTTTAAAGCGATAGGAATCCAATAAATCTAGCCATCTTTGTGACCACCATTCTCTGCTTGCTTGTAAATTTTCTTGACTCATAATTAAAAAGTTGGGATCAGAGTATATGTTAGATTTAGGACTTACGTAAGATTGGACTAAAAGCCGGATTCTGACGTAGGGGTAATTCATGAATTACCCATACTTGCGTTCTGTTTTGCGTAAGTCCTGAGATTAAAGATTATCTAACCACTGTTGCAAATCTGCTACTGTATCTAAATCAAATATTGCCTCTCCCAGAGATTCCAGGATTTCTATGTTTAAACTTCTAATTTTTGTTGCTAACTCTAAATCAATTTCTCCAAATTTTCTATTAATTTGACGGAAAATTAAATTTTTTTCTCTTTCAATACCTCTTTCAATACCTCTTTCAATTCCTTCTTCCATCCAACTGGTAACAATTTGCATAACTTCCTCCTTTTCCTCTGTTATTAATGTACCTAGTTCTGTTTGAAATTTCTCTTTTTCTATTTTATTTAATCTCAAGTATGTGTCAATGAAACCTGATATTAATTGCATTTTGGCAGGGTTTAATTTTAAGGTTACTAACAACCTTAAACATTCTGCTTTAACTTTTGGTCTGTCCTCTGGTGCTATGTTCATTTTTGACATCAAAGCTGATGCAACTGGATTTGGACTGGTTAAAAAATCCCGCCAGTTGAGTTGATTCAGTTGCACTACTTGATAATTAAATTTTAACACTTGAAAATCAGGAAAGTTGATTTGATAGTTATTTATGGCTACGGTTTTCGGTGAGTCATAGGAAAATATCACTATCGGATATATTGGTAAGTCCAATTTTTCATCTAATCTGGCAAAATAACGAAACATTCTTTGATTAAATTTTGGTCTTGCACCTGATTCGGCTTCAATATGAATCACAAAATAAGAAGGTTGACCTAAAAATTTAACTTTCGCTATCAGGTCTGTTTCATATTTATCTCCTGCGGTAACATCAGTAAATATTTCTTTGTCTAAGAATGTAATTGATTTCGTGTCTATATATTCGAGAACTTGAGGAAAGAATAATTCTATAAATTCCACGAAAAAGGTTGATATTAGTTCTTTAAACAAGCGGTCATGGTCTATATTTTCTGTCATATTTTCTTTAAACTTCCTCGTCAGTATTCAGACTTTTTAATTTTAGGAATGTCATCTACATCTGTTTCTTTTTATTCTTTGTCCTTCAATCTTTCAGGTACATAACTGATTCCTGTACGGGCAACCACGGGGGGTTTGTCCCTACAACTCCTATTCCTCATCTTCATCAATTATCGCATTTCTGTCCAATAATAATAAATCACGTAATTGATCTGTATCAAGTTCTGTTAACCATTCTTCACCAGCACCAACCACCTGTTCTGCTAATTGTTTCTTACTTTCAATCATCTCATTAATTTTCTCTTCTAAAGTTCCAGTACACACAAATTTATGAACCTGTACATTCTTAGTTTGTCCAATTCTAAAAACTCGGTCTGTAGCTTGATTTTCCACCGCAGGATTCCACCATCTATCAAAATGAAATACATGATTTGCCCTGGTTAAATTTAAACCCACACCACCAGCTTTTAAAGACAAAATCATAATTGGTGGTCCTTGGGGATCATGTTGAAAACGATCAATCATTTCTTCTCGTTGTTTTTTACTGGTGCTACCATATAAAAAGAAAATTTCCCTGCCTAAACGTTTTTCTAAATAGGGTTTTAATAATTTACCCCATTCGGCAAACTGAGTAAAAATTAAAGCCCGGTTTTCTTCTGCCACAACTTCTTCTAACATTTCTTCTAGACGTTGTAATTTTGCAGAATGATGTTTTGCTAAATTTGACTCTTTTAAAAATTGTGCTGGATGATTACAAATTTGTTTGAGTTTCACCAACAAACCTAAAATCATACCCCGACGTTGTAAACCTGCTGCTGATTCAATTGCCATCAAAGATTCGTCTACCAACTGTTGATATAATTCCCCTTGTTCAGCAGTTAAACCACAAAATACCGTCATTTCTTGCTTTTCTGGCAGGTCTTGAATAATTGATTTATCAGTTTTCAAACGTCGTAAAATGAAAGGCTGCACCAAAGATCGTAATTGTCCTAAAGAAGCAGTATCACCATACTTTTCAATAGGCATGGCAAAACGTCTTTGGAAAAATTGTTTATTACCCAAATATCCAGGGTTGAGAAAATCTAAAATAGACCATAATTCCTGCAATCTATTTTCTACAGGTGTTCCAGTTAAAGCAAGTCTAAATGTAGTGTCCAATTTTCGCACAGCTTGAGATTGTTTAGAATCAGCATTTTTGATATTTTGGGCTTCATCTAAAACAACTATTTGCCAATTCATGGTTTTTAATAAATTAATATCTCGCTGTACCAATGAATAGCTAGTAATTACTAAATCGTATTTATTTACTGTGGCAGTAAAACTTTTACCTTTGGGGCGTTTATCACCATGATATTCTAAAACTTTCAATTTAGGGGCAAATTTTTTAACTTCTTTTGCCCAATTTCCTAAAACCGAAGTGGGACATACTAAAAGCGTCGGGTTTTCTAATGCGTCTTTTTCTTTGAGATGCAGGAGAAAAACAATAAATTGTACCGATTTTCCTAGTCCCATATCATCCGCTAAACAAGCACCTAAACCCCATCTTTCTAAAAATGCTAACCAAGCTGCACCCCGTTCTTGATAAGGTCTTAATTTACCTTGAAAATTGTCAGGTGTTGGTAAAGGTTGAATATCTTGATTATTAGTTAAAGTCCCTACTAATTCTTGCAATGCGCCGGAAGCATCAAAACTCACAACAGGTAATTTTTCAATCACTTGAGTATCACCGGTACTAATTCTTAAAGCATCTTCTAAAGATAAAGATAACTGTTCTTTACGAGATGTAAAAAAGTTTTGGGCAGTTTTAATATCTTGGTTTCTTAGTTCTACCCATTCACCGTTAATTTCTACTAAAGGACTATTTAAAGCTACCAGTTTATCAAACTCAGCTTTAGAAATTGTCTGTCCACCAATTGCTAATTGCCATTGAAAGTTTAACAAACTTTGTAACCCCAAACGTCCTGATTTTTGCTTGGGAGGTTCGGCATTAATTTTCAAACCTAAACGATTAGCCCAACCTTCACGATTTGCTAAACTTGGTGGTAAAATTACCCCTAAGCCGCTATCTTCTAATCTCCAAGTTACAGTTTTAATAAATTCATAAGCTTGCATAGGAGTGAGGTGACAAAATTCAGGAGATTCTGTTTCTAAACTAGGCGCAATCACGGGATATAATCGAGAAGCTAAACCCAAACCCCGCAAAAATGTTTCCTGTGGTTGTTCAATTTGACGATGTTGATAAACTAATGTTTTTACTGGATGACTCCAAATAGTATTAGCATCTATTAAAAATTCTGAATCATCCGCTGCTTGGAGAAAATAAGCTAACTTCCAATCTGTTGTTTCTGCTGCTGGGGGATGGAGTTGAAAACAAGTCCTAAATGCAGCTTTTCCTGTTAATTGATATTGTAAAGGTAAAGTCCATGCTTTCAGGGCTGATTCTAATCTTTCTACTCCCATTGCATCAGCATTAATTTGATTTAATCCTTGATTTGATGCACTCGTTAAGGACTGTAACCACTGCTGTACCGCAGATGGTAAGGACATCATTAATCTATTATCAATGGGAGATTGAGAACCAACCATTTCTCGAATTTGGGCATCTATGATATTGTTGAGAAATGCCAAAATTAATCCTTGCGGTTCTCCAGGTAAATCAACTATTAATTTACTGCTAAAATCTTCTCTATCTGGTTGATAAGTACGACAAACTAACGGCATTTTCGCCGCAAATTTTTCTAAACGAGTAGCATCTATAGCACTATCTAAAAGTACCTGCCATTTACCAACTAGAGAATTATCTGGATTTTCTATAATATTCGGTAAAAACTTACAACGGGCAATTAAATCTAAACTCCATCGCGCCATTTGTAACCAAAAACGCAAATCTCCACCTAAAAAAGCATCTTTATTATCTGTTGAACTCAAGGGTAAATTTGAGAGAAATTTAATGGCAGCACTGGGTGGGAGACAAAAACCTTCAATTTTCCAAGGTTGTAAGTATTTTTGTGAATTTTTCTCAATCTCTAAACTAGCAGAATTTATGGGAGAAATAGCAGATTCTGTTTCTATAAAATTAGTTGGTAAAGCAATAATTTGTGAGTATGTTGGTAAAGTCTTTTCTGTTTTATGTGCTGTTTTACGTCCTTTGATTGGAGTAACAGCAGATGGAGATGTTGCAATATCTTGAATATAATTAGAAATTTCTAAATTATTGACTGCTAACCATTCCCTCAACTCAGTTGGAGTCATTGCCAAAGGATTAAGTGGGATTTCATCGGCGGTAATAGATTCCAGATTAATCTGGGAACTTCGCCAAGTTTCTCCCCAAATAAATAAACAATTATCAGTATAATTTTGCCCTTTATTTAACCAAATACCGTGTAAAATTGCCATATTTCTCAGATGCTAATTGTTTTCAGGAAATAATAGGGAATAGGAAACAGGGAACACTTCGACAAGCTCAGTGCATCGCAGGGAACAGGGAACAGACTTGAAGTATTGTATTGTATGATTTTTTGTGTAAATTTTATATCTCATGCAAGTGCATACTGCTATGTAAAAAAAATTATATTTGAGAATTTATATCGGACTATTCAACAATTCAATGTAACTCCTTAACTCCTATTTTTTCTTACTGTCACCCGTCACCTGTCCCCAGTCCCCAGTCCCCAGTCACCTGCCCCTTGAATCTAGTCTATGAAACTAATATATCTAAAAGAAGCCGTCTATATAGCATAAATGTTAGGATTGCCACAGAGAGAGAATAGCGTGCATAGAAGGAAAAAAAACTGAATGGCAGAATTTGAGAAGTCAATATCCTTTGATGGACGGGATATTCGACTGAAGGTAGGACTGTTAGCCCCCCAAGCGGGTGGGTCGGTGTTGATAGAATCGGGGGATACTGCTGTTTTAGTGACAGCTACAAGGTCAGAAGCCAGAGAAGGCGTTGATTTTCTTCCCCTGACGGTAGATTATGAAGAAAGACTGTATGCAGCAGGAAGAATCCCTGGTGGGATTATGCGCCGTGAAGGTCGTCCACCTGAAAAAGCGATTTTAACTAGCCGTCTGATTGACCGTCCTTTGCGTCCTTTGTTTCCTTCATGGTTACGGGATGATTTGCAAATTATTGCTTTCACCTTGTCAATGGATGAACAAGTACCGCCAGATGTGTTAGCTGTAACTGGCGCTTCTATCGCTACTCTTATTGCCCAAATTCCTTTTAATGGACCAATGGCAGCAGTGCGGGTAGGTTTAGTAGGTGATGATTTCATTATTAACCCCACCTATGCGGAAATTGAAGCGGGTGATTTGGATTTAGTAGTTGCTGGTTCACCTGATGGTGTGATCATGGTGGAAGCAGGAGCAAATCAGTTACCAGAGCGAGATATCATCGAGGCCATTGATTTTGGTTACGAAGCAGTGCGGGATTTAATCCAAGCACAGCTAGATTTAGTTGAAGAACTGGGTTTAAAACTCGTCCAAGAAGAGCCACCGGAAGTAGATCAAACATTAGAAAACTATATCCGCGATCGCGCCAGTGCAGAAATTAAAAAAATCTTGGCTCAATTTGAGTTAACCAAAAACGAGCGTGATACAGCTTTAGATGCAGTTAAGGATGAAATCAAAGCGGAAATAGAAGCCTTACCCGAAGAAGATCCCATTCGTGTAGCTGCTACAGCCGATAGCAAAGCCCTTGGTAATACCTTTAAGGATATCACCAAATATTTTATGCGCCGTCAAATCATTGAAGATAACGTGCGCGTTGATGGTCGTAAATTAGATGAAGTCCGTCCTATATCTTGCCAAGTCGGAGTTTTACCCCGTCGTGTACATGGCAGTGGGTTATTTAACCGGGGACTCACTCAAGTATTATCTGCTTGTACCCTGGGTACACCAGGAGATGCTCAAAATCTCAATGATGATCTGCAAATAGATCAATCTAAACGTTACCTGCATCATTACAATTTCCCACCCTTCTCCGTCGGTGAAACCAAACCCATGCGTGCGCCAGGAAGACGAGAAATAGGTCATGGTGCTTTAGCCGAAAGAGCGATTTTACCCGTACTACCGCCCAAAGAACAATTCCCCTACGTCATCCGCGTAGTATCAGAAGTGCTTTCTTCCAACGGTTCTACCTCAATGGGTTCTGTCTGTGGTTCTACTCTCGCCCTTATGGATGCGGGTGTACCCATTATCAAACCTGTCACCGGTGCAGCAATGGGCTTGATTAAAGAAGGCGACGAAGTGCGCGTTCTCACCGATATTCAAGGCATTGAAGACTTCTTAGGGGACATGGACTTCAAAGTTGCGGGTACTGATACAGGCATCACCGCCTTACAAATGGATATGAAAATATCCGGTTTGTCCTTGGACGTGATCAAACAAGCTGTTGAGCAAGCTAAAGCAGCCCGGTTACATATTTTGGAGAAAATGCTCCAGACCATCGACACACCACGCACCGAAACCTCACCCTTTGCCCCACGTCTATTGACGATCAAGATTGATCCAGAAATGATTGGTCTGGTCATTGGACCCGGTGGTAAAACCATCAAAGGAATTACCGAAGAAACTGGTGCAAAAATCGACATTGAAGATAATGGTACAGTCACCATTTCCGCAGTCGATGAAGGCAGAGCAAAGAGAGCAAAGAGCATCATTCAAGGCATGACTCGTAAACTCAATGAAGGGGATGTTTACATAGGTCGTGTAACACGGATTATACCTATTGGTGCATTTGTGGAATTTTTGCCCGGAAAAGAAGGCATGATTCACATTTCTCAACTTGCTGACTATCGTGTTGGTAAAGTGGAAGATGAAGTAGCCGTTGGTGATGAAGTGATTGTCAAAGTGCGCGAAATTGACAATAAAGGTAGAATTAACCTGACACGCTTGGGTATACACCCTGATCAAGCAGCTGCTGCGCGAGAAGCTGCGGCTACAAATCGTTAACAACGATTAAGGATTTTAGATTTTGGATTAGAGATCAATCGCAAATCTAAAATCCGCGATGCCTTATTTCAGCGGGCATCGCTGTATGATTTTTTAAATTATTTTTGAATAGATATCATGTCTGTTGGGGCTGGTGACTGGTGATTGGTGCTTGGTGACTGCTGACTGGTGACTGTTGACTGTTGTTTGGGAATAACCTTACCCATTACCCAATTCCC
>NZ_BJCE01000156.1:0-13012 GCF_005402885.1 Sphaerospermopsis reniformis | reverse complement strand
GCCCTTGACCAAGAACTGCGGGAAAAAATGGGACAAGCAGCCGTCAGAGCCGCCTAGTTTATCAACTACACTGGTGCAGTAACTATAGAATTTCTCCTCGTTAAATCTGGTCATTTTTACTTTATGGAAATGATCACCCGTATCCAAGTTGAGCATCCAGTCATAGAAATGGTAACGGTCGTAGACCTGCTAGTAGAACAAATTCGCATTTACAAATATGTACTGACTAATGACTAATGACTAAAAATCGTTCTAATTATTGGTTACTTTTACCCTATATCCGCAAACAATGGGAAACTATTTCTAAGGGATTTGTGGGTATTATAGGCTATGTTTTAGCTACGTTAACGCTAATTAATCTTGCAGGTAAATTAGCAGTTCCCTTTGGACAGGGTAATGTAGTGGCGATCGCTCAATTAACGGGATTTTGTGCTTTAGTATTTCTTGTGCGGGGTTTTTTTCAATCTGTACAAGATTTATATATGGCTAAGGCAGCTTTAAGGGTTGCTTTTTATCTCCGTCAACAGGTTTATACCCACTTACAAAAACTCAATCTCAGTTATTTTGAAACTGCAAAAGCTGGAGATTTATCTTATAGGTTAACAGAAGATGTAGACCGAGTTGGGGAAGTTGTAAATAAGGTGTTTCATGATTTGATTCCCTGTGTTTTACAACTAATTGCTATTCCCATTTACATGATTTATTTAAATTGGCAACTTACCCTAGCTACGGTAATTGTAGCGCCAATTATGGGAATTTTAATTGGTTGGTTTGGGGAACGTTTACGCAAATTTTCGCTCAAAAGTCAAAACCGAATTTCTGATTTATCAGCTATTTTAACAGAAGTTTTTAGTGGGATTCGTTTAATTCAAGCTTTTGCAGCAGAAACTTACGAAATTAATAGATTTAGTCATGAAGCAGAAAGAACTTTAAAAGCTAAATATTCCGCCGAAAGATTAAAAGCAATACAAATTCCCATTGTGGGTTTTTTAGAAGCTGTCAGTGCTTTATCTTTGTTGATGGTGGGAGCTTGGCAAATTTCCCAAAATAATTTAACGGTAGGTGAATTTTTCAGTTATTTAGCAGCAGCAGCTTTGCTAATTGATCCTATCGGTCATACTACCAATAATTATAATGAATTTAAACAAGGTGAGGCTTCTGTTGATCGGGTTTTTGAGTTATTAGCTATTCAACCGACGGTATTAGAAAACCCAATTTCTATTACCCTTCCTGATGTGAATGGTAAAGTTGAATATCGTGATGTAAGTTTTTCTTATAAACCTGGTGAACTGGTATTAAATAATATTAGCTTATTAGTAAATCCAGGAGAAGCTATTGCACTTGTCGGTGCTTCTGGTGCGGGAAAAACTACATTTGTGAATTTATTACCAAGGTTTTATGATCCTGAATCTGGGGATATTTTTATAGATGATGTTAATATTAAAGATGTAACATTAAATAGTTTAAGAAAACAAATTGGTATTGTTCCCCAAGAAACAATTATGTTTTCAGGAACTATCGCTCAAAATATTGCTTTTGGACAAGAAAACTTTGAGATGACAGCAGTCGAAGAAGCTGCAAAAATCGCTAACGCTCATCAATTTATTATGCAATTACCCGCAGGTTATCAAACTTGGGTAGGTGAGAGAGGTGTAAACTTATCAGGAGGACAAAGACAGAGAATAGCGATCGCCCGTGCTGTACTCTTAAATCCGCAAATTTTGATACTGGATGAAGCAACATCAGCCTTAGATTCCGAGTCAGAAGCCTTAGTACAGGAGGCTTTAGAAAGATTAATGGAAAATCGCACGGTGTTAATTATTGCCCATAGATTATCAACAGTGAGAAAATGCGATCGCATATTAGTCTTAGAAAAAGGGCAAATTGTCGAATCAGGAAATCATGAAGAATTGTTAGCATTAGAAGGAAGATATGCGCGGTTTTATGCACAACAATTTAGTTAAGTTTACTTGATTTGCGCTAGATTGAACCCGATCCAAAGCTTGATATCCATGAGAATACAAGCCTTGGGTGCAAATATTCCCTATCAATTTTTGTTGATGTTACCTTATGCGATCGTAATTTTGGCATTACAGCTATTTTCAGGTAAATAAACCACATTTTGATTTAGGTTTCGCTTCAAAAATGTAGGGGCGTTCGCGAAGCGTGCTGGAAGCATCAGCATTCGGACAATTAATTATCGGTTTTTACCTAAGACTATCATCCGAATGCTTCGCCCTGACTGTGGTCTAAAGACATGAAAACTGCTGTAGTCAGCAAGGAAACAGGAGCGCCCTTGGGGAAGTCAAAAGTCAAAAGTCAAAAGTGGCGAGTTAGGAAGCAAACAACAGATCCATTATTCCCAGTCACCAGTCACCAGTCACCTAGCCTACCAAACCAACACTGTTGACAGTAGCTAATATGACAACAGTACATGGAAACTATAGATTACCTTGATAGAGTAAGACCGCAAACTTTTTCAACATAAACACCCCATACTAGATATAATTTCCTATAAGTTGAAAAAACTCTTAAGATTAGCGTAAACATTACGCCTGTCTAAAACTGATTAGCTGACAAACACATTAGGAGGACTATCTATGGCGCTTGTACCTATGCGGCTACTTTTGGATCACGCTGCTGAAAACGGTTACGGTATCCCTGCTTTTAACGTTAACAACTTAGAGCAGATTCAAGCAATCATGAAAGCTGCCGATGAAACAGATAGCCCTGTAATTTTACAAGCTTCTCGCGGCGCTCGTAACTACGCTGGTGAAAACTTTCTGCGCCACCTGATTTTGGCAGCGGTAGAAACCTATCCTCATATTCCCATTGTCATGCACCAAGATCATGGTAATGCTCCTTCTACCTGCTATTCAGCTATCAAGAACAACTTCACCAGCGTGATGATGGATGGTTCTTTGGAAGCTGATGCTAAAACTCCTGCCAGCTTTGAATATAACGTTGCTGTCACCAAAGAAGTTGTCAATGTTGCTCACTCTTTGGGTGTGAGCGTTGAAGGTGAGTTAGGTTGTTTAGGTTCTTTAGAAACCGGTGCTGGTGAAGCTGAAGATGGCCACGGTTTTGAAGGTACTCTGGATCATTCTCAATTGTTAACCGATCCTGATCAAGCTGTTGAGTTTGTAGAAGCTACCCAAGTAGATGCTTTGGCTGTTGCTATTGGCACTAGCCACGGTGCTTATAAATTTACCCGTAAACCCACTGGCGAAATTTTAGCGATCAGCCGCATTGAAGAAATTCACCGCCGTTTACCTAACACCCACTTGGTAATGCACGGTTCTTCTTCTGTACCCGAAGATTTAATTGCATTGATCAACGAGTTTGGTGGTGCTATTCCTGAAACCTACGGCGTACCTGTTGAAGAAATTCAAAAAGGTATCAAGAGTGGTGTGCGTAAGGTAAATATTGACACTGATAACCGTTTGGCTATCACTGCGGCTGTACGTGAAGCTTTGGCTAAAGGTCCCAAGGAATTTGATCCTCGTCATTTCTTGAAGCCTTCGATTAAGTATATGCAAAAAGTTTGTGCTGACCGTTATCAACAGTTTGGAACTGCTGGTAATGCAAGCAAGATCAAACAAGTTTCTTTAGAAGAGTTTGCTGCTAAATACGCTAAAGGCGAATTAGTAATGAAAGCTGCTGCTAAAGTTTAATTTTTTCTCAAAAATAAAATAGGGTATAGCCTTGCTATACCTATAGATAAATAAACCGGGGGCGTTTGTGGTTCCCGGTTTTTTTTCAGCAAACCCTAGATAATATTTACACCGAAGGTATGAAAACTCAATTTTGATCATTGATATTTGTAGCTAGATCCCCAATTTCTTCAAGAAGTCGGGGATCTAATTTGCTAAAAGACTCGATGCTGTAAAGATGGCATTTGACGGCGCACCTGTTCCAAACGAGAAGGTTTAATTTCAGCGATCGCCACTCCTGGTTTATCCCCCGCATCAGCTAAAATTACACCCCAAGGATCAATAATCATGGCGTGTCCGTGGGTTTGACGACGAGCATAGTTAGTACCAGTTTGAGCCGGTGCAATGACATAACAAGTATTTTCAATTGCTCTAGCTTGTAATAATACTTGCCAGTGGTCTTTCCCTGTAAAAGCCGTGAAAGCCGCAGGAACAAACACAACATGGACTTCCTTATCTGCTAAATGCCGATATAATTCTGGAAAGCGGACATCATAACAAATAGAAAGTCCAATATTACCCAAGTTTTCCGAAAAATAGATTGGGGGTAATTCCTTACCAGCCATAACGGTGCTAGATTCTTGATAGGTGTTACCATCAGGGACATTGACATCAAATAAATGTGCCTTGTGGTAGCGAGCAAGTTCTTGACCATTAGGATCAATAAGTAAAGCCGTATTGTAAACTTTACCTGTGCTATTTACAGGTACAGGAAAGCCGCCGCCCAGGATAGTAACTTGAAAGCGTTGCGCCATTTTTTTGAGAAATGTCTCTGTTGTTTGGGCGATCGCATCTCCTTGGGCAAGTTTATCTTTTTCCTCTCCCATAAAAGAGAAATTTTCTGGCAAACCCACTAACTCAGCACCCTGGCGCACGGCCAGATCAATAAATTCTTCTGCTTGTGCCAAATTTTTCTCTAGATCAGGCACACTGGTCATTTGAATAGCGGCGGCTAAATAAGACTTCATAGATTCAACAACAAACAGTGGATGACGGGATAGACTCTCAAATATAGCCGTAGACAGAGTAGTTAGGACATCAATGAATCATGAAACTCTCACTCTAATAGGGTTTTACTCCTGACTCCTGTACGGGCGAAGTAGGGGCGAAGCATTCGGAAAATAGCCTTTTCATAAAATTGATCATTGGTCGCCCGAATGCTTCGCCCTTGCAGAAAAATAGCCTTTTCATAAAATTGATCATTGGTCGCCTTCAAGCTTCGCCCCTACGACTCCTGACTCCTGGTATATATCGGTCTATACAGAATATCCCTAGCGTCTTATCTTAATATTCCTGTTGATTCTAGGAAACTATTTACAGCTATTTTCAGGTTTAACCCATTTTTAAGTGCTGTTTTAAAGTCGGTGGCAGATTTTTAGCTGCTTCTAGTCCGTCCACATCTTCCCAGTTAGTATTTTTATCCCAGCGGATATAACCAAACAATTCATCACCAAAATTTGGTGAGTTATTTAATAATTTTACTGGCGGTTAATCCAAATACCCCTTAAACCAGCCTTTCTTGCGCCATGATAGTCATCTGTAATACTGTCGCCAATATGCCATGCTTCTTCTGGTGAACAGTTATGACTTTGCAAAGCTATGTTAAAAATTTCCGGATCTGGTTTAGCTGTACGTACTTGGGTAGAAATGGTAATAGATTTAAAATAGTCTCTGAGTCCTAAGCTTTGTAATACTGAGTATAACCGAGAATCAAAGTTAGATAAAACACCCAACTCAACTCCCAACCGTCGCCAGTTCACTAAAGCTAAAGGAACATCTGGATAAACAAACCAAGGTTCAGCAGTACCAAAATGTATATAAAGTTCGCTAAAAAAAGCTGAAAAATCAGAAAATTCCCTGAGTACCCCTGCACCTTCAAAGGTATTGAGGGCGATGATCCGCCACCAGTCAAATTCTCGTTGGGGAATATCTTTAATATCTGGATCAAGAAATATCGGTGGTGGTGCTGCTTTAAAGCTTTTAAAAAATTCTTTATTTAAAATTTCTGGGGCAACTGTAACGGCAAATTCCTGGGCTATTTGACTATAAATTGCCCCTACACTACCTTTAACACCAAATAGTGTACCTACAGCATCTAAAAAAATAACTTTTGGTTTTTTCATAAGGAGATCAGGTGACAGGTGACAGTAAGAAGGCAAGAGGCAAGAGGCAAGAGGCAAAAGGGAAGAGTTTATTCTTACCAATCACCAATTACCAATTACCAATTACCGATTACCTATTTTACTGAGAAAGTGTTTTAATGATCGGACTAACTAACCAATTAAACCCGACTTTTAACTGATGTTCTAAGGTTGGTAATCTGTATAAATAAGCTAACCGACGGGCGATGTATGCTAAAGAACCATCGAGTTTAACACCTAAACCTGTGAGGGTGGCGTTATCTATTCCCAAAGCCATCATTTCCCCTAGTTGTTGATAGCGGAAGGGAAGTAAAGGACGATTTGTTAAAGATGCCCAAATGTTCCATGCTGTATAATCTGCTTGTTGAAATGCTACTTGGGCGGTTGCGGGTACTTGTTTTTCTTCTGCATCTTTACAGTCTGCTAAGTCTCCTAAAGCGAAAATTTCGGGATGTTCTAAGACTTGTAATGTGGTTGTAGTGGTGATTTGTCCGCGTTGGTTTTGCTTGAGGGGTAGATTTTTTACCACTGGGGAAACTCTTGTACCGATTGTCCAAATTACCAAATCTACAGGAATTTCATCTACTTGATTTTTATACTCCAGGGAAATGGTATTTTCTCCTATTGATAATACTTTGGTTTCTAAATCTATAAACACGCCTCTAGCATCTAAGGCTTGTTTTGCGGCTTCGCGGTTAAATTCTGGGGAATTTCTTAAAATTTGATCACTGATTTCAATCAGGCGAAATCTGCCTTTTTCTCCTAGTCTATCTGCTAGTTTACAAGCTAATTCTACGCCACTGTAACCACCGCCAACTATGGCAACACGAATTTTTTCAGGATTTGATGCTTCTAAAATTCTCAGGCGTTCTTCTAGGTGATAAGCATCCGTGATGGTACGGAAGGGGTAAGCATGGTTGACTGCACCGGGTACTAAATCTAGGGGTGTTTCGCCACCTAATGCTAATACTAGGCGATCGTAGTCGATTTTTTGCCCATCTTGCAATTGTACCTGTTGTTTGTCAGTGTCGATTTCTGAGATTGTGGCTTGATGAAAACGTACTCCTGTCCCTTGTAGCAGTTCTTGGTATGGTGGGGCTATTTCCCAGGTTTGTAGTTCGCCAGTGAGGAGTTCGTAAAGTAGGGGAGAGAATAGAAAGCGATCGCTCTGATCTACTAAGATTATCTCAGGTTTGGGTGTATTTTCCCAGGGTAACTGGCTTAACCGTAAGGCGGTGTAGAGACCTCCAAAGCCTCCACCTAGTATACAGATTTTTGTAGTTGTTTTTGTAGTTGTTTGTGTCATGGTTTTGCTCAGAAGCTAAATTCTAGCAGGTTGATTTATTTTTAGTGTTATTCTTAGTGTAATGATTTATTGTGATATGGACTTGAATCAGATACGCAATTTATATCAAAAGCCATAAGGTAAAAGACTTTTCACACTGTCACCTGTCACCTGTCAGCTGTCACCTGTCACCTGCTATATTACGTTCTCTTGCCATTAGCCAACAATCCTGATATTTACCTTCGTGTAGATCATGACATGGTAACAGCTTAATTTTCACAAACCCACATTTTTCATAGCAGCGAATAGCACGGTGATTTTTTACATTAGGATCAATTACTATTTTTAACGCTTGCAGGGTGTTAAATAGATATTCTATCGCTAAAGATAACACTTTTGTCCCAATTCCCTGATTCCAATATTGAGTTTCACCGATAAATAAGTCAATGCCATAGACATTATTTGTATCTTGTAAAGAATACATTTTGCTAATATGTTCTGGTAGTTTATTCAGTTCATAATATTGTAAATAACCAATGTCTATATTTTGATATGAGAAAATCCTGGGAATAAGTGATTCTTTTCCTAATATTCTGGGCTTATAGGTTTTGATTGCCTTCTCTAAATCATAAGGTTGATCTCTTCCCCCATAGAATTGTAATACTTTTTCATCTGTGCGCCATTTTTCCATTAATAAATAGTCATGTTTATGATTTTGCATGGGACGAATTTTTATTTCGTCTTTGATAATTAGCATAGGTTATATTTATATAAATTCTCTTGGTTTTTCTTCATTTTAATAGTAGGTAATATACGGACTATACAACCATTTTTAATACTTTAATTACCTGACTAATACTCAATGATTACAAGTTTTTGAAACTTGATTTACTTAATATTCTTACTAACTTACATTATATTACCATTATTATCAAATTTTAGCACTAATACCCGGTATTTATTATAAGTTTTATAAAGATGTCAATTTTTGCTTGCTAACTTGTCACCTACACCATTAATGGTCTATTAATGGTTTATGATTCTGCTTGTATTGCTGTGTTGAGATTAATTTTTTGATTGGTAAAATCAGGAATAGATGATTGAGTTTTTATTTGCGGACATTGTTTAATTTCAGCATCATTTTTTGCCTGAATTGTTGACGGCAATCCTGTTTCTATGGTAGAATAAAGACGGTTAAACTCACGCTGAAAATGTGCAGATACTGTAGGACTTTCAATAATTAACAAAGTTTCGTCGTTATTATGATTTCCTGCTTCTGACCAATTATGAGAACCTGTAATTACTGTTGTGTTATCAATAATCCCAAATTTATGATGCAAAGAATCACCTGTTGCTAATGTGGGTATTCCAACGCTAGTAATAGGATTTTGCCAAGGACGGTTATCAACTTCATATTTACAGTTTTCAATTACAGCTAAACCCATCATATCTAAAGCTTCACTGTAGGAACGATAGGCAAATTGTGAGTCAAGTAAAGCGCGAATTTTTACATTTTGATTATGGCGATTTTCCAAAATATTGGCAATTCTTTGATCGGAAAATACAAACAATGCCATATCTATATTTTTACTTGATTTATCTAAGGTTTGGGAAATTAAACCATTACTAGAATTATTCCAAGGTTGAGTGGGAGAAACAGGGGAAAAGTTGACGGTAATTAGATTGTTGACTAAAGTAATTGTTTGGGGTTTACGTATAGGTTTGTTAACACCAAATTTACTATCTGGGTTTCCTCCTAGTCCATCACCCCAGAGGATATTAAATTCTTCGGTAAATAAATTAGCTAAGTCTTGACTATCAATTTTCAATAAGTTATTTGCATTACCTAAACTGCTAGAATTGCTAATATCTCCTGAAGTGTCACTGAAAGTAAAATTAGCAGAAGTAATTATTACAAAACGATTATCAACAATGATAAATTTATGGTGCATCAAACCACTACCAGCAGAACCATCTGCTGTGTCATCTATCCAGGAAATTTTACTATTTTTGATAATGACTAAAGCATCACGTTGATTGATTTCCTCTAGTGTGATTTCATTATCTTGATTAATATCAACAAATTTTCTAAATTCTTTGTATCTTGCTTTTTCTCTTCCTTCTAACTTTTTAACTTCTACATCAGTTAAACTACTCCAAGGACGAGAATAGTTGTTTTCTAAAATTAACCGAACTTTAACGCCAGATTTTTGTTTTTCTGCTAATGCTTGGGCAATTTTTGGTAAACGTAATTCTTGGACTGCTATATCTATGGTAAATTGGGCTTGGGAAATAAGATCAAGAATCTGTTTTTCTAAATCATCTCCTAACCGGGTTTGTTGTCGGTAGGTTTCTTGATATTCTGACGCTTGGGAATGATTGAAGTAAACTTGAATTAATTGATCTTGGAGTAGTGGTGCTAACCTTTGATTTGAAGATTGATTTGAAGAGTTGACTTTTTGACAACTGGTGAGAGTAAACAAAAAGAAAAATATATAAGATAAAAACTTAAGATGGGGAAAAATGGACATGATAATCTGATACAAATAAATAAGGGATAATTAAGGAAGTTAGAAGTTATGTACAATTCATGGAAGAACGAACAACGAAGAAGGGAAGGACAGGAAGTAAAGAGGTGAGATAGGTATTTTTTGTGAGTGCTAAGAGGGTGTTTGAAAAGTCATGATTGATGTATTAAATATTTTATACCCCTCCCTAACCCTCCCCTTGGTAAGGGGAGGGAACTGGATTTTCTTGTTTCCTCCCTTGATAAGGGGAGATTAAGGGGGGTAAAAATGTGATAAAAATACGAGATACAACTTTTAAAATATCCTCTAAGAAAGCAAAAAGTTCTGACTCCTGACTCCTGACTCCTAATAATTTATTATTGCCCATAATAGATGTTAAATTATCAAAATTATTGATTTTATGCAAATTTATCTAGATTACAGTGCTACTACTCCCCCTCGTCCTGAGGCGATCGCTGTTATGCAATCAGTTTTAACTCAACAGTGGGGTAATCCTTCTAGTTTACATGAATGGGGCAACCGTGCAGCTTTAATTTTAGAAACTGCGCGGATGCAAGTTGCAGGTTTAATCAATGCTGTTCCTGAATCAATTATTTTTACTTCTGGGGGAACGGAAGCAGATAATTTAGCGATTATGGGTGTAGCTCGATGTTATGCTGTACCGCAACATATTATTATTTCTAGTGTGGAACATTCGGCTATTTCTGAACCAGTGGGAATGTTAGAAAGTTGGGGTTGGGATGTCACCCGGTTGGGTGTAGATGCACAAGGTAGAGTTAATCCTGAAGATTTAAAAGCAGCTTTACGACATAATACAGTTTTAGTATCTATGATTTATGGACAAAGCGAAGTGGGGACAGTTCAACCTATAGTAGAATTGGGAAAAATTGCTAAATTACATGATGCTTTATTTCATACAGATGCAGTACAAATTGCTGGACGTTTAGCGATAGATGTGAATAATTTACCTGTTGATTTATTGAGTATTTCTAGTCATAAATTATATGGTCCTTTGGGTGCGGGTGCTTTATATGTGCGTCCAGGGGTGGAGTTAATACCTTTGTTGGGTGGTGGTGGCCAGGAAAAAAAATTGCGTTCTGGTACACAAGCAACTCCCGCTATTGCTGGTTTTGGGGTTGCTGCGGAGTTAGCTGGAAAGGAGTTAGAAGGGGAAAAAATAAGATTAATAAAATTGCGCGATCGCCTCTTTTCTTTGTTAGAAAATGTCCCCGGTTTAATTCCTACTGGTGATATGATTAATCGTTTACCCCATCATCTGAGTTTTTGTTTAGAATATGCAGATGGTGAAAAAATCAGTGGTAAAACTTTAGTTCGTCAGTTAAATTTAGCGGGAATTGGTATTAGTGCGGGTGCTGCTTGTAATAGTGGTAAATTAAATCCTAGTCCGATTTTATTAGCAATGGGATATTCTCAAAAAGCTGCTTTAGGAGGAATTAGGTTAACCTTAGGAAAACAGACAACGGAAGCGGATATTGATTGGACTGCGATGGTTTTGAAACAGGTTTTGCAGAGGTTGGTAAATGTGGAATTAGTCAGGAGTTGATCGTGAGAATTTTTTGTCAGAATCAGAATGTCCAGGATTAAAGGATTTACAGGATTTTTGTCTCACTCCTTCTCTCGTTCCCAGTCTCTGACTGGGAATGCTATCATAGAGTCTCTGACTTAAATTTTATTACAAAAGGCAGAGCCTTTAATAATTCATTCCCATACAGAGTATGGGAACGAGTAAATTACCAATTACTAATTACTAATTACCAATTACCAATTATGTATCAAACAGATCCACCACGTTCTCCTCAAGAAGTATTACCAACGATGTATGATCTTAAAAGTGAAGATCCAGAGGAAAAAGGTTTGCCAGATCAATTTCATTTATTACAACCTCGTTTATTAGACGAAACTTTTAAATCTTCTGTTTATCCTAGCGACAAAATCTTTACCGCTAGTGATATGAATTTATATTATGATCCCAATCATCCCACATGGTATAAAAGACCAGATTGGTTTGTATCTGTGGGTGTTTCTCCCCTTTATAAAAATGGTGATTTACGTTTGAGTTATGTAATTTGGCAAGAAGGAATTACTCCTTTTGTGATAGTTGAATTACTTTCACCAGGTACAGAAAAGGAAGATTTAGGACAGACTTTAAGAGATGTGGAAAAACCGCCGACAAAATGGGAAGTTTATGAACAGATTTTAAGGATTCCTTACTATGCGATTTTTGACCGTTATACCTATACATTTAGAATGTTTAAATTAGATGGTGGTCGTTATGCAGAAATAGATTTATCATCATTAAATTATCGGTTTTGGATACCCGAAATAGAGTTAGGTTTGGGTGTTTGGGAGGGAATATATAATAATATTCAACAACCTTGGTTAAAGTGGTATGATGTTTCTGGTAATTGGGTTTTGACTCCTACGGAACAGGAAAGAAAACAAAAGGAAAGATTGATAGAACAGTTAAGAAAGCTGGGTGTTGAACCTGATATTTAATAGACAAGTGGTAGCATTTCCGCTATCACAAGTTCTAAATCAGGAAAATCTAAAGGTGATATTTTTTGATGTTCTGTGAAAATTTCTTGATTTTGATAACCGTCTATTGTTGGATTTCTAAATACAATTAATTCGCGTTTGACTACATCTAACACCCAATAATCTTTAATTCCTGCTTGAGAATAAGCCTTAGCTTTGATTTCTGTATCCAGCTTTAAACTACTATCTGCAACTTCAATAATGAAATAAATTTCATCTGGTGTAGGATGATGATCTACATAGTCTAAAGGATCTATTTTGACTACAGCAACATCTGGTTCAGGTTCAGACCTTTCATTTAATTTTACAGGGTCTTGAATAGCTATCCAAGCCTGATTTTCTAAAAGATTTTGTAGTAATTTATTTGTTCTTCCCACTGCTGAACGGTGGGCTGTTCCTTTAGTAACTATGCAAATTATTTTCCCTTCTAATAATTCTACTCGTTCACTTGGTTCAAATATTCCTGCTTCAGCCATTCTGTGGTATTCATCAACAGTCCACAGCCGCAATTGTAAGGGTGATTCTGTGGTTTGCATAGTTAATTGAGGTAAATATTTATTTTACTATTATATGATATTTTCTTTGTCAGAATCAGGATGTCCAGGATTTTAGGATTTACAGGATTTTTTATGAGATAATGGAAATAAAGGAACTGTGAACGAATAATGATTACTCAATTAATGGTTCAACCCTCATCTTTAATATCTTCTGGTATGAAGATGAGTGAATTTGGTGATATTTATCTATTTAAGTTTACCGATGAATTACAATCTCGGTTTGAAGAACTAT